>JAZRUQ010000129.1:0-8219 GCA_045652605.1 Erysipelotrichaceae bacterium | reverse complement strand
GTCTGGAATTGTATTTCAGACATCCAAACGAAAAAGAAAAAAGAAAAGTGAGGAAAAGAAATGTTTTCAAACAAAGAGGAATTCAAACAGCAGTATGCTGAGCGAATGATCAAGATGTATGGCCGTTCACTGGATTCGGCTCATATTACTGAAAAGTATCTCGTACTGGGAGAAATGGTTCGTGAATATGCCAGCATCCATTGGAAGAAGACAAAAGATCAGGTAGCAGCAGATAATGCTAAACAGTTGTACTACTTCAGTATGGAATTTCTGATTGGTCGTCTGATGACTAACAACATGATGAATCTGGGTATTTATGAAACAGTTCGTGATGGTCTGGCTGAATTGGACATCGATCTGAATCAGCTGGAAGATCTGGAAAGTGATGCAGGTCTTGGTAATGGTGGTCTGGGACGTCTAGCTGCCTGCTTCCTGGATTCACTGGCATCTTTGCAGCTGCCAGGTAATGGTAACTGCATTCGTTACCAGTATGGTCTGTTCAAACAGAAAATTGTTAATGGCTATCAGGTAGAAGTACCAGATCAGTGGCTCAAATTGGGCAACGTTTGGGAAGTTAGAAAGCCAAAACATGCTGTAGACGTTAAGTTCTTCGGTCATGTTGAAGTCAGACAGGATGCTAACGGAAAACTCGTATTCAACCATGTTGATGCTGAGTGTGTACGTGCAGTACCTTATGACATGCCTATCATCGGTCATCAGACTGGTGAAACAAACACTCTGCGTCTGTGGGATGCGGAAGCTTCAGAAAACCTGCCTACTGGTAAGGATTTCATCAAATATCTGGAAGATGTTAACTCTATTACACGTAACGTATATCCAGATGATTCAACTGAAGATGGACGTCTGCTCCGTGTGAAACAGGAATACTTCTTCGTTTCAGCTGGTCTGCAGGGTATTGTGAAGCAGCACATGAGAACGTATGGAACAATGGGCAACTTCCATGAAAAAGTAGTTATCCAGCTGAATGATACTCATCCAGTTCTGTGTATTCCTGAACTGATGCGTATTCTGATGGATGACTATGGTTATGATTGGGATTCTGCATGGCACATTGTATCGAATACAATGGCTTACACTAACCATACAATCATGTCAGAAGCACTTGAAAAGTGGCCAGTACGCTATATTTCACGTCTGCTTCCACGTGTATGGATGATTATCCAGGAAATCCACCGCCGTTTTACACTGGAAGTACAGCACCGTTTCCCTTCTGATAAGGGAATGGAAAACCGTGTTGCAATCATCAAGGATGATACAGTGCACATGGCAAATCTGGCAGTAGTAGGAAGCTTCAGCGTAAACGGTGTAGCTGCACTGCATACTGACATTATCAAGCGTGACTTGTTTGCAGACTTTGTCAAGCTGTGGCCAAACAAGTTCAACAACAAGACAAACGGTATTACACACAGAAGATGGCTGCTGTATTCAAACCCTCAGCTGAGAAACCTGTTAAATGAAGTTATCGGTCCAGAATATCAGAGCAATCCTTCAATGCTGGAAAATCTGATGGCTCATGTAGACAACACTGAAATTCAGGAACGTTTTATGGCTATCAAGAAGGAACGCAAAGCGATCCTGGCAGCACTCATCAAGAAGGAAACTGGTATCGAAATCGATACAAACTCAATTATTGACGTACAGGCTAAGCGTCTGCACGCTTATAAGAGACAGCTGCTCAACATTCTGCATGTTATGTACCTGTATCAGAGAATGAAGGAAGACAAGTCTTTCCGCATTACTCCACATACATTTGTCTTTGCGGCAAAAGCAGCTCCTGCTTATGTCTTCGCTAAAGCTGTTATCAAGCTGATCAACAGCGTAGCTAACGTTGTCAACAATGACCCTGAAATCGATGGTATGCTGAAAGTTGTCTTCATTCCTAACTACAGCGTATCTATCGCTGAAAAGCTGATGAATGCTGCTGATGTATCTGAACAGATTTCTACAGCAGGTAAGGAAGCTTCAGGTACTGGTAACATGAAGTTCATGATGAATGGTGCTCTGACTTTGGGTACACTGGATGGCGCTAACGTTGAAATCGATGGTCTGGTAGGCCGTGAAAACGATGTTATCTTCGGATGCACAGTTGAAGAAGTTGCAAGACTGAAGCCAACTTACAGCTCTTGGACTCTGTACAACAGCGATCAGCGTATCCGCAAGGTTGTTGATTCACTGACTAACGGTACATGGTCAAACAATGTTGATGAATTCAAGTCAATCTATGCTGATTTGATGTACAACAACGATGAATACTTCGTACTGCAGGACTTCGATGCTTATGTGAAGGCACATGAAGAAGTTGAACGTCGTTACCAGGATAGAAGCGCATGGGCTAGAATGTGTCTGGTTAACATCGCTAAGTCTGGATTCTTCTCTTCTGACCGTACAATCAAGCAATATGCTGATGAAGTATGGAACATCAAACCTGTTGAAGTGAAGAAAAACTATTAATTATAAAACTGCATGAGAAGTCATGCAGTTTTTTTATTTTACTTGCAAAGAAGTCAGTTTGACCTTCATCTTATGTTCTTAAAGGAAGTGATTAAGATGAGTATAAAACTATCTTGACTGATGAATAATTCATCAGTTTAGAATCAATTCTGGTACAGCTCTGCTGGGTGCAATTCACTTTGGACGTAAAGCAGGTAAAGTTGTAGCTGCTCTGTAAGGATTTAAAACATCCTAAGACTGTTAATCTTTGATTAACAGTCTTTTTCTATACAAAAAAAGAGCTCATCTGAGCTCTTTAAAATTCAATGGAGTTGAAGACTTGATGGTCCAGTGTATAAATTGTAAAGCTGTGATCTTCCAAAACACCATAGGTTCTAGGATTGTTTTCTTTTGGAAGAGTGATTGAGCCTGGGTTTAGGATGATAAAACCATTTTCTTTTTTTGCGATAGGCAAATGAACATGACCATACAATAAAATATCTGGATCACCAGGAGTAACTTCAGGGTGATAAATATGACCATGAGTCATAACGCATGTTTTATCTTCCAACTGAAATTCCTTATAAGTTTCCATAATAGGAAAGTTGAGCATCATCTGGTCAACTTCAGCATCGCAGTTGCCTCGTACTGCTTCAATGTTGAGTGTATTCAGAACTGGAATGACTTCTTTTGGACTATAAGCTTCAGGAAGTGGATTTCTAGGTCCATGATACAGGAAATCTCCTAATGCCAGAATTTCATGAATGTCATGATACTTCATGGCGTCAATTAAATGATTGACGGAATCAATAGATCCGTGAATGTCTGATACAACAATTTTTTTCATAAGCACCTCGTACAATTAATTTAGTGTTTTAAGCATTTTTTCCATGGTCCAAACAAAGTATAACATAACATGATGATTCCAGATACTCCCCAGGTTAACGCATAGGACCAGAAGACAAGCGATACGTCCTGTACAGATGGCATAAATGTGTTCAAGAAAATCTGTCTTAGGAAAGTAAAGGAGAAAACGGCAGAAATCATTGGCATAGTAGTATATCCTGCACCACGAACTGCTCCAGAGAGTACCTGATGAAAAATCAGGAAGACATAAAATGGAATTACAGTACGCATCATTTGTGCTCCAATGCGAATGACATCAGCATCATCAATAAAGATGCGAATGCAGTTTTCTGCCATAAGATATGCAGGTGTACCCAAAGCAATGATGCAGATGAAAGAAAGTCCAACGCTCCACAAGATTCCTTTTTTGATGCGTTCCGGTTTTTCAGCACCTAGATTCTGCCCCACAAAAGTTGTGATCGCAATGGAGAAACTCTGAAGAGGAAGTCCCAGGAAGTTATCGAATTTATTGGCGGAAGTAAATCCTGAAATTGCACTGGCTCCAAAACTGTTGACATGGCTCATGACCATGGTGTTGGAAATGGATACAATGAAAGTCTGCAGTCCAGCAGGGACGCCGATTTTCATCATGTCTGCCAGTATAGTGCCATCAATTCTGATTTTTGTTAATTTAAGCGGGCAGGCACTTGTCTTATATAAAAGAACATAGATGACAAGAATCGATGAAACAACGTTGGCAATCAGTGTTGCCCATGCGACACCTGCAACATCCCAATGAAAGACTGCGACAAAAATATAGTCAAGAATGATGTTGACCACGCTGGATACCATCAGAAAATAAAGCGGCATTTTGGAATTGCCTAGTGCTCGTAAGATAGCCGATCCTGAGTTATAAATCAGCATTGCCAGTGTACCGAGGAAATAGATGCGAAGATAAGTGGTTGCCCCATCCAAGACGTCTGCAGGTGTTTGCATCCAGCTGAGAATAACCGGAGAAAGCAGTACACCGATTGCGGTAACAAAGATTCCGATGATTAAGGTGAAACATGCGAATGTGTGAATCGCATCATGGAGTTTCTGATGATTCTGCGCTCCATAATAACGTGCAATCAGAACAGTAGCGCCAGATCCTAATCCAATAAAGAAACCGACCAGCATATTGATCAAAGGTCCAGATGTACCCACTGCAGCAAGTGCATTGTTTCCGGCAAAGTTACCAACGATGACAGAGTCTACTGTATTGTACAGCTGCTGAAACAGATTTCCAATCAGCAATGGAATCGCAAACAGCAGAAGCTGTTTCCAGATGACACCTTCCGTCAGATTTCCTTTCTTCTTTAAAGTCATTTGAATCACATCCCTTATGTTTCAATTATATCGTTGTGAATGATAAAAGAAAATCACTTTCATGAGTTCAATGAAAAGGTTTTCCTTAAAAAAGTTGAATAACATAAGTGGAGGTGAGAGTATGCCAAAAATTGAAGTGCACATCAGGCTCAATGAGGATGAAACATTGGATGCACAGCAGATGATGAAAATGCTGGTTGAACCAGCACAGAATTATGGTTATCTGAAAAAGATACTGTCGTTGTTTACAGGTGAGAAAATTTTTCTGATTGAACATGTCATGCGCTGTACAGCTATTTCATCAAAGGAAACCATGCAGATGCTTCTGGTCTGGGTGCTGTTGAAAGACAATTCAAATCGATTGTACAGTGTCGTGATTGATGATTGGGCAGAATAGAAAAAGCAGCGGAATGATTCCGCTGCTTGATTATTTCTTGTCAACAACTTCAGCAAGTGCTGCCAATGTGCCTGAGATATCCTGCAGATTGCTAGGAATGATGAGTTTTGTGGATTTGCCATCCGCAACTTTTTCAAGTGCTTCATAACCCTTGAGTGTCAGGAATGCTTTGCCAGGGTCTGCTTCTTTGATCAGACGCATACCTTCAGCCTGTGCCTGATAAACACGTTCCATTGCCTGAGCCTGACCTTCAGCTTCAGCAATCATTGCTTCTTTCTTCGCAGTAGCACGCAGGATCATGGCTTCTTTTTCACCTTCAGCAGTCAGGATGGAAGCACGCTTTTCACCTTCAGCCTGCAGAATCTTTTCGCGACGTTCACGTTCTGCACGCATCTGCTTTTCCATTGAATCCTGAATGTCACGAGGAGGGATGATGTTCTTTACTTCCACACGGCTGACTTTAACGCCCCATGGGTCTGTTGCTTCATCCAGAATAGCACGCATCTTTGTGTTGATGATATCACGTGATGTCAGTGTTTCATCCAGTTCCAGATCCCCAATGATGTTACGAAGTGTTGTTGCAGTCAGGTTTTCAATAGCACTGATTGGACGTTCAACTCCGTATGTGTACAGTTTAGGATCTGTAATCTGGAAGTAAACAACAGTGTCAATCTGCATTGTAACGTTATCTTTTGTGATAACAGGCTGCGGATCAAAATCCTTAACAATTTCCTTTAATGTCACTTTGTTGGCAACACGGTCAACAAATGGAATCAGAAAACGTGGACCTGACAACAGAGTTTTATAGTAGTGTCCCAGACGTTCAACTACAAAAGCCTGAGACTGTGGAATGATGCGGACGCAGTACAGAAGGATTGAAGCGATCAGAATAAACAGGACGATGAATAACAAGATTTGAATAATTGGATGCATATTATTTTTCCTTTCTACCCATTTGAGGGTTAAAATCTGCCTTTGACTTTCCAGTTTTCCAGTTCTTCCAGTTTTACAGGAGTAAATGTGGAAGTTTTATGATAGAAAGTTGTGGCTGGATTTTTAGTCTGAATAAAATTTAAGATTTTTTCGGCAATCTCTGCATTTTCTACAGAAATAAGAATCTGCGTATCACCAGATTGAAGTACAACTTTATGATGTCCTCTATAACCAGGTCTAACCTGTTCATATACATTGTAGTTGTGACGAGCCAATTCAATAGAATCATAGGTGAGATAATACATGGCTCCATATCTTCCAATATTATAAGCCATGACACCATCTTCCATGAATACTGCATTCTCAATGGTACGAATGGTTTCTGAAACAGGATGAGTTTTCAGGAAGCGGACAATACGATGATACTTGATAATCAGGTTTAATGCTTCAAAGACAAATGCAATTGAAGCAAATATCTTGATCAGCTGCAGGATTGGAGTATGCGGAAAGATGAAGGATAAGATAAGCAGGATACAGGAAATGCTCAAGGAGTAAATGTGCTCTAAAACAGCAAATTTCAAGAAGAAGTATCTCATGATTATTCCTCCTGTATGATGATTATTTGATTTCCTTAACAATCAATTTGTTTCCTTCCATGGCCAGGATTTCAACTTCAGCGGCTTTTTTGATTGGCTTGCCATCGTAGGAAACAGCATTCCATACAAGACCACCAGCTTTCAGTGTGCCTACTTCAGAAGTGATATCTTCAAGAAGTGTTGTGCGCATACCAATCAAACGATCTGCGTTGGTTGGTATGGCAGCTCCGCGAAGCAGCTTGGCTGTTAAAGGGCGAAGTGCCAAGGCAAGAACCAGTGAGACGACCAGAAAGACAACCATTTGGATCCAGAAGGTGTTGTTGAAGACAGCGATGATCATAGCAACCAGGGCACCGAATGCAAACCAGATGCTAACCAGCGCTGAGACTGTTGCGATTTCCAGTATGACAGAGGCAATGGCGATGCCAGCCCATAACCAGAAATAGAAGCTCATAACGATTCCCCTTTCTATAGCTGATGACTAAGATCAATGATCAGCATTTTTTCTTTTTCATCGTAGCTTGACATGAATTTGATACCATTGCATTCTTTTTGAATCATGGCAGCGATTTCATCGACGATGTGTTTGTTGCTGATGCGAGCGTATCCTTTCCCCATGGATACTTTGTTGAGGTGTTCCATAGGGTACAGATTCAGATCAATTTCACGAGCAGTAACAGGTTTAATTGCTACTTTGAAATTTTGTTCATCAATACCAATCAGACACCAGCGGATTTCTTGAAAGTATTGGCATGCAACACTGTTCAATGTGAAGTTGTTGGCATAGAGTGTGACTATATTGGAGTAGGTATTCCCATTCATCCATTTGAACATGCTACATTCTCCTTTCTTACTTATAATATAACATATTTTCACATATCTTCAATATCTTATTTTTCTTATTGGACATATTTTTGAAGCACTTTCAATTTACTTCTGATTTGAATATAATGTTAGAAGATGGGAGATACTATGCCTAAATTAGAGATTAGAAATAGAATGGTCAACTATGTGCAGAAAGGGGAAGGAATCGATCTTCTTTTTCTGCATGGATGGGGACAGAATATAGAAATGATGATGCCATGTGCAGAACACTTTGAACATGATTTCAGAGTTACAGTTCTTGATTTTCAGGGGCATGGCGAGTCAGAAGAACCTGAATGTGCATGGTCAGTGAAAGATTATGCAGATGCTCTGTACGAGTTGTGTGTCAAATTGAACATTGAAAATCCAATTCTTGTCGGGCATTCTTTTGGATGTCGTGTTGCTTTTCATTTTGCAGCTGAACATCCAGTGCGTAAGATGGTTCTGACAGGAGCAGCTGGATTAAAACCGAAACGTGGTCTTGACTGGTATGCAAAAACATATACTTACAAACTGGGCAAGAAACTTGTTCAGATGAGCGGAAACAAAGAACTGGAAGAAAAACTGAAACGCAATTCAGGAAGTTCAGATTATCGCAATGCAACAGGTATCATGCGTGAAACTTTTGTTAAGGTTGTCAATGATGATGTAAGAGATCTGCTTCCTAAAATGGAAATGCCGGTGCTTCTGATTTTTGGGGAACATGATGATGCAACGCCGGTATCGGATGGAAAGTACATGGAAGCTCATATGAAAGATGCTGC
>JAZRUQ010000128.1:0-2679 GCA_045652605.1 Erysipelotrichaceae bacterium | reverse complement strand
CAGGCAGGCCGTGAAATCCGCGTCATGGTTGAACCTGAAAAGGTAAATGATGTCACTTGCCATAAACTGGCAAAAGATATTCGCGATAAGATTGAAGCTGAACTGACTTATCCAGGTCAGATTACAGTTGTCGTTATTCGTGAAACACGCGTCAGCGAACTTGCTAAATAACATCAAAATAAAAGGCAGAGATGATTCTCTGCCTTTTATTTCAACTTTGAAACATGTTGAGTCATTGATTCAAGTTTGTTATAATAGCACTGTTAAGAAGGAGGCCATAAACATGCCAGTAACAGTTGATAAGGATCTTTGCATCGGTTGTGGTGCTTGCACAGGTGTTTGCCCTGTAGAAGCTATCACTCTTGGTGATGACGGCAAGGCTGGATGCGATGAAGGTACATGCATTGATTGCGGTGCTTGCGTAGCAACTTGCCCAGTATCTGCAATTTCTCAGTAAAAGATGTGAAAAACCGGTAAAACCGGTTTTTCTTTTATTGAGCAAATTTAACAGTTTTGATATAATATGTTTAAAGTTAAGGAGGCCGATAATATGCCAGTTACAATTAATAAAGATCTTTGCATCGCTTGTGGTGCTTGTGCAGGAGGTTGCCCAGTTGGAGCTCTGACTGTTGAAGATGTTGCAGTTTGTGATCCAGATGTATGTATCGACTGCGGTGCTTGCGTAGCAACTTGCCCAGTTGAAGCTATTTCTCAGTAAAATACTTCATGAAAACGGGAAAAACCGGTTTTTCTTTTTTTGTTAACTTTTCAACAAAATTGATTTCATGTTTATAAAATGCTATACTTCCATTGGTTAAAAATAAGGAGATTTAAATATGGCAAATCCTAAGAAATATATTTTGCCTTCTTTAAAAGAGGCGCAGAAAAGAACACAGCAGCAGGTTATCATTGAACGTGCGCTGTTTGAACTTCCTGCTGAAACTAGAAATTTAGGTGCGGGAAAGAAATATTATTTGAGAACATATGGCTGTCAGGCTAATGAACGTGATTCAGAAACAATCAGTGGTATTCTTGAGGCAATGGGCTTTTTAAGAGTAGATGTTCCGGAAAATGCAGATCTGATTCTGTTCAATACTTGTGCTGTACGTAAAAATGCAGAGGACAAAGTACTTGGTGAAATTGGTCATTTGAAAGGAATCAAGAGAAACAATCCAGATGTTGTATTCGGTATGTGTGGATGCATGGCTCAGGAAGAATCCATCGTCAATGAACTGTTGAGAGCTTATCATCATGTTGAATTGATTTTTGGTACACATAACATTCATCATTTGCCATCACTGCTTTATAAAGTCATGGTTAAGAAAGAAAAGTCAGTTGAAGTTTTCTCTAAAGAGGGAGACATCATTGAAAATCTGCCTGCTAAACGCAACATGAAGCATAAAGCATGGGTAAACATCATGTATGGATGTGACAAGTTCTGTACATACTGCATCGTTCCTTACACTCGTGGCAAGGAAAGAAGCCGTACAATGGAAGATATCCTTAAGGAAATCAATGAACTGAAGGAATCAGGTGTCAAAGAAGTGACTTTGCTGGGGCAGAATGTGAATGCTTATGGTAAAGATCTGAAAGATGGAAGCAGCTTTGCGCAGCTGCTGGAAGCTGTTGCGCTGACAGGTATTGAACGCATTCGTTTCATGACTTCACATCCTTGGGATTTCACGGATGAAATGATTGAAGTCATTGCGAAATATGACAACATCATGAAGTATATTCATCTTCCGGTTCAGTCAGGAAGCTCAGATGTGCTCAAAATCATGGGAAGACGTTATACAAAAGAAGAATACAAGACTCTGTTTGACAAGATTCTTGCACGCATTCCTGAATGTGCGTTTTCTGCAGATATTATTGTAGGTTTCCCTAATGAAACAGATGAACAGTTCCAGGATACAATGGATATGGTGGACTACTGCAAATATGACAATGTCTACAGCTTTATCTATTCACCACGTGAAGGAACTCCAGCGGCAAAAATGGAAGACAATGTTCCTATGGAAGTGAAACAGCAGCGTCTTTATGCACTGCAGGACAAAATCAATGGATACTGCAACCTGAATAACCAGAAATGGGTAGGCAAGACAGTTAAAGTTCTCGTTGATGGTCCAAGCCGTAAGAATGATCAGGTATTCAGCGGTTATACTGAACACAACAAACTGGTTAACTTCACTGCGGAAAATGTACAGCCAGGTGATATTATCGATGTTAAAATCACTGAGCATCGTTCATGGACATTGCGTGGAGAAATGGTTGAATAATGGCCAAAAAAGAAGAAAAGACCAATGCGATGCGCATGCTTGATAAAGCAAAACTGAACTATGATGTGCATCGTTATGATTGTGATGATTTTCTAACAGGAACAGAAGTTGCACAGATTTTGAATCAGCCGTATGACAAAGTATTCAAAACGATTGTTGTTCAAGGGAATTCAAAAAATTATTATGTGTTTTGTCTGGCTGTGGATAAAGAGCTTGATTTGAAGCAGTGTGCGAAACTGGCACAGGAAAAGTCAGTACAGATGGTCTATAAACTTGATCTGGAAAAAATCACTGGCTATATTGCTGGGGGATGCAGTCCAATCGGGATGAAAAAAACATTTAAAACCTGGATTGAACAGTCATGTCAAATTCATGAAAGCATCTGTTTTTCAGGAGGTAAGCG
>JAZRUQ010000127.1:0-2496 GCA_045652605.1 Erysipelotrichaceae bacterium | reverse complement strand
TGTTTTTCAAGCCATCGCACATTTGCCTTCAAATCATGAAACAGTTCAGGCTTTTGATGTGTCTTCAATACTGTTTCAAGTAGAAGTTCATCCATCATCTCATATGCACCTATTTTGTGCTGATCAATTCCTTCTAATAAGCGTTGAGAACTGATTAAAACAAGCACATCTTTTAAAAGCTGTTCACTGATTCCAAGATCTTTCATACGTTCAATTGCAATCAGACAATTTGAAGCATGTAGTGTTGCACAAACAAGATGACCAGTCAAAGCACATTGCACTGCACCTTTTGCAGCCTTGCTGTCACGGATTTCTCCGATCATAATCACATCAGGGTCATGTCTCATCAATTGACGAATTGATTGCTCATAAGAGAAATTCTGAGCTTCATTGACCTGCAGCTGTACAAAATGTTCATCAATCATTTCAATCGGATCTTCAACTGTATAAATCATGCGGTCATGCAACGATTTCAGACAGGTATACAAGGTTGTTGTCTTTCCTGAACCAGTAGGACCGGTAATCAGAATCAGACCATTTTCTCTGCGAAATGCCTTTTTCATCATCTTGAGATGCTCAGGATAGAAAAACAGCTTCTCCATTGTCAATGCATTGGTCGTATTCATGATACGAAGAACTCCACTTGTCATCTGAAAGCTTTGAATCAGTGAAAAACGAACAGAGATTGTCCTGTTTTCAATGTATATTTCAAATCCTCCGGTTTGAGGCACCGATGTCATTGAGAGCTCCAGATTCGAACGATATTGCAGATAACGAAAAAAACGAACATCACATGATACTTCTTCACATTCCATCAGAATTCCATTTTTACGTATCTGCATTGTAATCTGATTGTTTTTCATCAGAAAATGAACATCACTGATCTGATTGTTCAGTGCAAAAGTGATTAACTCTTTCAGTTTCTGTTCCATAACTTCCCTCCTTTCACTTAAGTTATTCACCAAAAAATCAAAAAACCTCACAGAAAAATAAAAAAAGATGACAAAATATCATCTTTTAAAATAAATATGGATTATGTTTCAGTTCAAACTCAAGAACACTGCATTCACCATGCCCTGGATAAATCAAAGTTTCAGGATGAAGTGAGCTTAATCTTTGAAGTGACTGCTTTAATTTTGAGTCTGAGCCTGAATATAAATCTGTACGACCTACAGAACATTGAAACAATGTATCCCCTGTAAACAAATGATTTTTATAACCAATGCATACAGAACCATCAGTATGGCCTGGAGTATGCAAAACATCCAGTTGAAATGAACCAATCTGATTCATGCCATCACGATAGAAACTTAATTCAGATTTTACGACGACATCGCTCATAAAACGATCAATCTTAACATCAGTCGCAAGACGTTTGTCATATTCATGAACGTAAATTGGACAATGCAGCTTCTTCTTCAGTGCATCAGCTGCCCCAATATGATCAAAATGTCCATGAGTCAATAAGATACCATCCACAACCTCATTCTCTTCAATCATTGAAAGAATACGGTTTGGACTGGATGCAGGATCTACAATCAATACATGACCATCCACTTTAATCAGATAACAGTTGGTCTGCATCATGCTTAATACAAGCTTAATTACTTTTTCCATACTTCATATGATAAAAAAAGCCCATTGAGGACTTTTCTTATTTTTTCTCCTTGTGAGTTGTCTTCTTGTTACAACGTGGGCAGTACTTTTTGATTTCCATTTTTTCAGGATGTTTTCTTTTATTACGAGTACCGATATAGTTTTCTTCACCGCATTCAGTACATTTGAATGTCAATGCTTCTCTACCAGATGCCATGTTTCTGTCCTCCTCATTTATATGCTTTAGCATTATAGCATACCTTTTTTTAAATTTCTATAGTTTATTTACATAATTTCAAGGGAATGAAAATGAAAACTCTTTTTAATTTGTGTTATAATAAATCAGGTGATAAAAATGAAAAAAAGAGAAATGACTCGTCCTGTTCAAGTAGGATCTTATCAGCTTGGGGGACAAAACAAAGTTCTGATTCAATCCATGACCAACACAAAAACTCATGATGTACAAGCCACAGTCAATCAGATTCTTGCGTTAGAGAAAGCTGGATGTGAAATTGTCCGTATGGCTGTCTTGGATGAAGCTGATGCATTAGCTATTAAAGAAATCAAGTCTCAGGTTCATGTACCTCTGGTTGCAGATATTCACTTCAACCATCGCCTTGCATTAATTGCATTGGATGGAGGGATTGATAAGATTCGCATCAATCCAGGCAATATCGGCGCAAAAGAAAATGTCATGGCAGTTGTAAAGAAATGTCAGGAAAAGAATGTTCCTATTCGCATTGGAATCAACAGCGGTTCTTTGGAAAGAGAACTGTTGGAAAAGTATGGAAAGCCATGTGCTGATGCTATGATTGAAAGCGCCAGAAAACATGTTGAAATACTGGAAGAATGCGGATTCTATGATATTGTTCTGTCTTTTAAATCAAGTGATGTTCAACT
>JAZRUQ010000126.1:0-10969 GCA_045652605.1 Erysipelotrichaceae bacterium | reverse complement strand
GCAACCAGCTGACCTGTGATGGTTGTACCGATGTTGGCACCCATGATGATCCATACAGCTTGCTGCAGTGTCATCAGACCAGAGTTAACGAATCCTACAACCATGACCGTTGTTGCGGATGAACTTTGAATAACCGCAGTAATCAATGCACCTACAATGATGCCTAAGAAACGATTTTTGGTTAGTTTTTCAAGAATCTGTTTCATTTTGTCGCCGGCTGCTTCTTCAAGACCTTCACTCATCATGTGCATCCCATACAGAAACAGGGCAAGTCCTCCAAAGAGAGATAATATGTTGTCAGTTGTCATAAATAAGTTCCTTTCAAAAAAAGACAGATAAAATATCCGTCTTTATTGAACCATTCTTATAGCTAAGATGTGGTTAAAATCATGTTAAGAGTTTAGGAAATGTCAGTTAATTCGTCATTCATGCGATAACCAACACCCAATTCGTTGATGATATAGCTTCCTTTGCCAGGCTTTTCACCAAATTTTCTGCGGATATTGGCCATATTTACCTGAAGCTTCTTGATGCTTCCATCATCAGGGTAGCCCCATACTTCTTTAATAATCTGAGAATAAGTCATCACCTTACCGATATTCTGTGCCAGCAGAACAACAATATTGTATTCTGTCTGGGTAAGATGAATCTGGGTTTCTCTGACAAAGATTTTACGGCTGTCAAAATCAATCGAAAGGCCGTTCATTTCAAATTTCTTTCCTGGCACATGACCTTTTGCATTTCTTAAGGCAGATCGTACACGAGCCAGAAATTCTGCAGCACCAAAAGGCTTTGTTACATAATCGTTGGCTCCTGCATCCAGTGCTTCCACTTTATCGTGTTCATTGCTTCGGGCAGAAAGTACGATGACAGGCAATGAGAAATAACGTCGTATTTCTTTCAGATAAGTAATTCCATCAGTGTCAGGAAGACCTAAATCAAGTACAACCAGATCAGGGACATAAGAAGTGGTCATCATGATGGCTTCTTTGCATTTTCTTGCCTGAAAAACTTGATAACCATTGGTTTCCAACAGAGTTTGAACGACTCTTGCGATATTTTCATCATCTTCAACAATGAGAATTTTATGTCTGCTGCCCATCTTTGTCCTCCTCTTTCTCTAAGATAAAACGGAATAAAGCTCCACCGGATGTTCTGTTTTCAGCGCTGATAGTACCATCATGAGCTTTGATGATGGTCGCACATACAGAAAGACCAATTCCAGAATTTCTTCTCTTGGTGTCAGCTTGGCCATCTTTAGGTTCAAATATACCTGTAAACAAATCATTCATCTTGTTGATTTCTATGCCGCATCCATTGTCTATCACTTCAAACATCACCTGTTTTTTTAATGCAGTTACATGAAGTGAGAGCTGAGTCATGTTTCTGGCGTGGTACATGGCATTTTCCAGCAGGTTCAATAAAACCTGTTCAATCAGCAAGGCATCCATAGGAACCAGTTCAATGGTTTCTGGCAGAATGATATCAACATCCTGTTCAGGATATCTTTTTGAGAATTTGGTCATGACAGAATCAATCAATTCATCGACAACGGTAGGTGTTTTGATGATTTTTACTTTTCCATCATCAATGCGTGTAATCGAAAGCAGATTTTCAACCATCTGAATCAACCATTGTGAATCTTCTTTTATTCCTTTCAGCATCTTATCTTTCTGATCTGTGCTCATTGTATCTGAACTTTCAATAAGAACTGAACTTGATCCGTAAATGGATGTAAGTGGTGTTCTTAAGTCATGTGAGACAGCACGGAGCAGATTGGCCCTCATGCGTTCTTTTTCGCTTTCTGCTTTAATAAGTTGCTGACGCTTATTCTGTGAAATCAGTGTACTTGTCATTAAAGCCAGTGCAATCATAATCACCGCTGAAAGCAGATTGGCACCAATTGTAAAGTTCAAAGAGAAATAAGGAAAAGTAAAAGCATAGTTAACCATTAATGTTCCGCTGATTGCAGAAAAGATGCCATACCAGTAGCCTTCCGTATTCAATGAAACCAGAAACACGGCAAAGACAAACAAAGTTGTGATGTGTTCTTCAATACCGGCATACTGCAATCCTACACTCAGAAAAAAAGAGAGTGTCAGGATCAGCAACGTAATAAGAATGTTTCTATAATTGAATTGTGCTTTTTTCATAGCTTCACCTTCTTACAATATAATACATCATTGGTAAAGATTCAGCAAAAGACCTTTATCGTGGCAGTTGAATCTGATAAAGTGAAAGTGAGGTGGCGATAAAATGAAATGGAATGCAAAATGGATTAAACCAGTTCAGGAACATCAGGACATAGCTCCTGTTTTCTCCAGAAAATTCAGTGTAAAAAAAGAGCTGAAACATGCAGAATTGCAGTGTACAGTTTTAGGTGTGTATGAAGCGAGAATGAATGGAAATCGTATTGGGGATTTCTATATGGCACCAGGGTGGACTGCATATGATCATCGTCTTCAGGTGCAGAGCTATGATGTGACTTCTTTAATTAAGGAAGAGAATCATCTGACGATTTTAACGGGTAAGGGATGGTATCGCAATCCTTTGGCTGATTGGGCAAGAAAATATCAAAGAGAGATGATGAAGTTTCCTGCAGCGTGTACTGCGGTTTTAACATTAACTTATAGAGATGGATCACAGGAACTCATTGAAACAGATGAACAGTGGGCTTGTGCAGATTCACAGGTACTTTTCTCAGAATTGTATGATGGAGAAATTGTCGATGGACGTATTGTGCCCGTTTATAATCAGAAAGTAGAACTGTTTGATGGACCAACACATACATTGATTGAACAGGAAGGTGAAGAAATCCGTGAAATGGAAATTCTTCGACCTATGCGTCTGTTTGTAACACCGAAACAGGAAGTGGTATTGGACTTTGGTCAGAATCTGACAGGACTTATTGAGGTCTGTGTTGATGCGCATGAACATGATGTAGTTGATTTGTCTTTTGCGGAGGTTCTGGATAAAGATGGTAATTTCTATACAGAGAATTATCGTGGTGCTAAAGCTATGTATCGATATCTTTGTCATGAAGGGAAACAGATCCATCACCCAAAACTGACATTCTGGGGTTTCCGCTATGTTCGAATCAATGAATTTCCTGGCGGTCTGGATGCAGTTTCTTTAGATCAGTTCAAGGCAATTGCCATCTATTCCAACATGAAACAAACAGGATACATTGAAACATCCAATTCAAATCTGAATCAGCTGTTTTCAAATGTGCTGTGGGGACAGAAAGGAAACTTTGTGGATGTGCCGACAGATTGTCCTCAGCGTGATGAACGTCTGGGCTGGACAGGCGATGCTCAGGTATTTGTAAAGACTGCATGTCTGAATTATGATGTTGAAACCTTCTTTATGAAATGGCTGAAAGATTTATCAGCTCATCAGCATGAAGATGGTTATGTGCCGCATGTAGTGCCTGATGTTCTGCAGAATCCACATGCATCAACGGCATGGGGTGATGCGGCAGTCATCTGTCCGTGGGAAGTCTATCTGGCGTATGGAAATCCACAGGTATTGGAAAATCAGTTTGAAAGCATGTGCAAATGGATTGATTACATAAGTACACATACCACAACACCGTATTTGTGGACAGGTGGTACACATTATGGAGATTGGCTGGGTCTGGATGCTCCATCAGGAAGCTATAAGGGTTCAAGTTCAGAAGATCTGATTGCTTCTGCATTTTATGGGCGTTCCGTGGAATTGACCATCAAGACTGCTGAAGTTCTGCACAAAGATACAGCAGAGCTGAAAGAACTGTATACAAATATAAAACAGACTTTCCAGCAGACATTTAAAGAATACAAGACACAAACAGAATGTGTACTGGCTGCCCATTTTAAACTGGCAGAAGATCCACAGAAAGCTGCAGATCAGCTGGCTGAAAAAGTAAGAGAAGCAGGTCACCTTGAAACAGGGTTTGTCGGTACACCGTATCTTTTGCATGTGTTATCGGATTATGGCTACAGTGAATTGGCATATGATCTGCTGCTGAAAGATACTTATCCATCCTGGCTCTATCCTGTAACCAAGGGTGCTACTACCGTTTGGGAACATTGGGATGGCATTATGGAAAATGGTGATTTCTGGAGTGCTGATATGAATTCGTTCAATCATTATGCCTATGGATCTGTGTGTGACTGGATTTACACCAAAGCTGCAGGTATTCAGACAAAAGAAGAAGCACCTGGCTATCAGAAAATCAGAATTGCTCCAATTCCGGATGTACGTCTGGATTGGATGAGAGTTTCTGTACAGACACGTGCAGGGCTTGTTAAGTCCAATTGGAATAAACAGGGAGATATGTGGCGTTTTGAGATTACTGTGCCAACTGAAGCAGAAGTTGTCATAAATGGAAAAACTATGCAGGTTCAAAGAGGAACAAGCTGTTTCTTTGCGCCTGTTTCTGATAAACTATAAGAGAGTAAAAGGAGGACTTTTTATGCGCAGATATCTTGCGATTGACATTGGTGCGTCCTCAGGAAGACACATCATTGGAACTGTTGAAAATGGAACACTTCAGCTTGAAGAAGTGTATCGTTTCGACAATGTTCAGAAGCATCATCATGGTCATGACTGCTGGGATATGGATCATTTATGGATGGGCATTGTAGAAGGTTTAAAACAATGTCATGATAAAAATCTGATTCCTGATGTCATAGGGATTGATACATGGGCTGTAGATTATGTACTTTTAAATGAACATGATGAAGTTGTTGGTGATGCAGTTGCCTATCGTGATTGTCGAACTGAGGGAATGAAAGAACTGGTCAATCAGAAAATATCAGCTGAAGTCCTATATGAAAAGACAGGAATACAGTATCAGCCATTCAATACAATTTATCAGCTGATGGCATTAAAACAGGAACATCCTGAACAGCTGGAAGAGGCAAAATGGCTGCTGATGGTACCTGAATATCTGAATTATAAACTGACAGGCATAAAACAGAATGAATACACCAATGCAACATCTACCAATCTGGTCAATGCATATACAAAGACATGGGATGGTGAAATTCTGGATGCATTGGATTATCCAAAAGAACTGTTTCATCCGCTGGCCATGCCAGGGACAATCTTAGGCCCTTTAAGTGAAGTAGTTGAAAAAGAGGTTGGTTTTAATGCAATGGTGATGCTTCCTGCGACACATGATACAGGATCTGCATTTTTAGCGATTCCTGCTCAGGATGAACATGCTGTTTACATTTCAAGTGGGACATGGAGTTTGCTGGGTGTGGAAAATGAAACACCAATCACAACACTGAAGTCCATGCAGCAGAATTTCACCAATGAAGGCGGAGCGTGGTATCGTTATCGTTACCTGAAAAATATCATGGGATTGTGGATGATTCAATCGATACGTCGAGAGCTGAATGGTGTTGCCTATGTGCAGAATAAACAGAAAACAGATAAAAAAGAAAAAATCTGGAGTTTTCCAGATTTGATAGAAGAAGCTAAAAAGTTTGAAGCATTCCCATCGATTGTCGATGTCAACAAGGAATGTTTCCTTTCTCCTGAAAGCATGATTTCAGAAATCAAAAAAGAGTGTGAACGTACACATCAGCCTGTTCCATCCGAAATAGGAGAGCTGATGCAGTGTGTCTACAACTCACTGGCATTGTGCTACAAAGAGGCAATAGAAAACCTGGAAAACATCACAGGTAAACACTTCACCAGCATCAACATTGTCGGTGGAGGTTCACAGGATGATTATCTGAATGAAAAGACAGCGAAAGCGACAAATCGAGTTGTTTATGCAGGACCAACAGAAGGAACTGCTATTGGGAATCTGATTGTACAGATGATCACATTTGAAGAAATCAAAGATTTAGACGAAGCAAGAAAAATGATTAAACATAGTTTTCAGGTGAAGGAGGTAAAACCATGAGTTATGTTGAAGCTAAGCAACGTTATGAAAGAATCACAATCAACACAGAAGAAGTATTGGAAAAGATGAAACAGGTCAATGTTTCTGTGCATTGCTGGCAAGGGGATGATGTGCAGGGATTTGACTCAAAAGAAGCACTTTCTGGTGGAATTCAGGCAACTGGAAACTATCCTGGAAAGGCATCTACACCTGAACAGCTGATGATGGATCTGGACACTGCATTCAATCTGATTCCAGGAAAGAAGAAACTGAATCTTCATTCATGCTATGCTATTTTTGAAGATGGTCATGTTGATCGTGACAAAATTGAGCCGAAACACTTTAAAAAGTGGGTGGATTATGCAAAAGAAAGAGGACTGGGTCTGGATTTTAATCCTACACTGTTCTCTCATCCAATGGTTAAAGACAATTTGACTTTGTCTTCACCTGATTCTGAAATTAGAAAGTTCTGGATTGATCATGTCAAAGCATGCATCAGAATTTCTGAATATTTTGCAGAAGAAACAGGAGAAGTCTGTGTTATGAACATCTGGATTCCAGATGGATACAAAGACATTCCGGCTGATCGTTTAGGTCCTAGAATGCGTTTTAAGGAATCTCTGGATGAAATCTTTGCGATGGATTATGACAAAGAAAAAGTTGTTGTAACATTGGAATCAAAGGTATTCGGTATTGGACTTGAATCTTATACAGTAGGATCAGCTGAATTTACACTCTCTTATTCTACAAAGAACGGCATTACACCACTCATGGACAATGGTCATTATCATCCAACTGAAGTGGTATCTGATAAGATGTCTGCATTGCTGTGCTTCAATGAAAAGGTGGCATTGCATGTGACACGTGGTGTACGTTGGGACTCTGACCATGTGGTGCTGTTTGACGATGAGACAAAGGAAATCATGAAGGAAATTGTTGCCCATGATGCATTGAATCGTGTCTTTATCGCAACGGATTACTTTGATGCTTCTATCAATCGTATCTCTGCATGGGTAACAGGTGTGCGCAATGTCAAGAAAGCTGTTCTGTATGCATTGTTGACACCGCATGCACAGTTGAGAAAACTGCAGGATGAAAACCGTACAACTGAACTGATGCTGATGCAGGAACAGTTGAAGATGATGCCATTTGGTGAAATCTGGGAAGAATACTGCAGACGTGAAAACGTTGAACTTGATCCAACAGAAGCTATTTTGGATTATGAAAAGAAAGTACTGGTGAATCGATAATGAGTAACTTATTGAACGCTCCATTTTTACATAAAATGATGGATACATGTGCCAACATGTATCGTCTGGGCTGGGATGAAAGAAATGGTGGAAACATCTCACTGCTTCTGGATGAAGCTGAAGTAGCTCCATATCTTACAGATGAAGTTCTGCGCACAATCCCGTTGGGATTTGATGCTACTGAACTTGCAGGAAAATACTTCCTGGTAACAGGTACAGGCAAATATTTCAAGAATGTCAAAGATGATCCGGAAACCAATCTGGGATTGATTCGCATTGCTGCAGATGGACAGTCTGCAGAACTGTTGTGGGGCTACAAAGATGGTGGACGCTTTACTTCTGAACTGCCTGCTCACTTAAAGAGTCATATGGCACGTCTGAAAGTGGATCCAAATCACCATGTCATCATGCATTCTCATCCGACTTACACACTGGCTATGAATTATGTGCATGTTCTGGATGAAAGAGAACTGACACGTACACTCTGGCAGATGTGCACAGAATGCATCGTTGTGTTCCCGGATGGTGTTGGTGTGCTGCCTTGGATGTTGTGCGGTACAAATGAAATCGGTGATGCAACAGCAAAGAAGATGGAACAGTATCGTCTAGTTGTTTGGGGAATGCATGGCATCTATGGTGCAGGTAAAGATCTGGATGAAACATTTGGCCTGATTGAAACTGTTGAAAAAGCAGCTCAGATTTATATGCTGACAGCTCATCTTCCACGTGTCAACACAATTGAAGATCATCAGCTGAAAGAACTTGCTGAATTCTTTAAAGTGGATTATCGAAAAGATTTTTTAAATGTGGATTGATTTAGAAAGAAGAACATGTTGAACAAAGCATGTTCTTTTTTGTGCAAATCAAGCTATAATAAACATAGAAAAGCAGGTGGAATTATGAATAATATCAGCAAGACACTTTATATTCCTCTTTATGGAAAAGCATTTGTCAGCAAAAAAGGAATCATTCTGCAGGATAAAAAGGCAGAGGAAATCTGGGCAAAAGAAGGATTTGAACTGAAAGGCAAATCTGCGTCCAAATGGCTGGCTTATTACATGGGAATGCGTTCACGTGTGTTTGATGAGTGGGCTATTCAGAAAATCAATGAACATCCAGATGCAGTGATTTTGCATCTTGGATGTGGTCTTGACAGCAGATGTCTCAGAATTCAACATCAGAATGCGTTGTGGATTGATCTTGATTTTGAATCTGTTATTGAAGAAAGAAAGAAGTTTTTTGAAGAGACATCAACGTATCGCATGATTGGAAGTGATGCAACAAAGACATCGTATTTGAAAAATCTGAATCAGAAATCTGCGATTGTGATCATGGAAGGGTTAAGCATGTATCTTCAGACAGAAAGCTTAAAACAATTGATGAAAGAACTGAGCAGCTGTTTTGATGAAGTGTATCTTTTGATGGATTGTTATACTGTGTTTGCCGCAAAAGCATCAAAATACAAAAATCCAATCAATGACGTAGGAGTTACTGAAGTTGTTGGGATGGATGATCCATTGATTTTATGTGATCAGACAGGATTTAAATGGATAGGAAAACATGAATTGACACCTGATGTTTTGATTCAGGAATTACAGGGAATGGAAAAGATGGTCTTTAAGAAAGTATTTGCAGGAAAAACTTCAGATAAGATGTATCGTCTGTATGAATATCGTTTTGAAAGAGGTATATGATGAACATCAAAGAAATTGTTTCAAAAATGACATTGGAAGAAAAAATCAAGTTCTGTACAGGTAAGGATTGCTGGCACATTCATGAGCTAAATCAATTCAATGTTCCATCGATGATGATGTCAGATGGTCCACATGGGCTTAGATGTCAGCTGGGGAGTTCAGATATGCTTGGCATCAACAAGTCTGAACCTGCAACATGTTTCCCTACTGCAGTGACTGCAGCACAGACTTGGAACACAGAACTGATTAAAGAAGAAGGCAAAGCCATTGCGGATGAGGCGCTGAGCATGGGTGTGTCCATTGTTTTGGGTCCAGGCTGCAACATCAAACGAAATCCATTGTGTGGACGTAACTTTGAGTATTTCTCAGAAGACCCGTATCTGTCAGGACAGATGGGAGTTTCATGGATTAAAGGTCTGCAGAGTACAGGTGTAAAAGCTTCCTTGAAGCATTTTGCCACCAACAATCAGGAATTCAAACGTCAGAATGGAGATAGTCAGCTGGATGAAAAGACAATGCGTGAAATCTATCTGAAACCATTCGAAACAGCGGTCAAAGAGGCAAAACCTGGTACGGTGATGTGCTGTTACAACAAGGTCAATGGCATTCATGGTTCTGATAATAAAAAATTATTAACAGATATTTTACGTACAGAATGGGGATTTGATGGTCTTGTAATGACGGACTGGGGCGCAATGAATGATCGCATCAAGGCATTCCAGGCAGGATGTGATCTCAATATGCCAGGGGCTAACACTTACATGGAAAAGAAGCTGCTGAAAGCAGTGGAAGATGGCATTCTGGATGAAAAAGACATTGATCAGAGTGTGGAAAGAATTCTGACTTTGGTTGATTCTGTCATCAATTTAAAGAAAAAAGAAATGAACAGTTCTGTCCATCATGAACTTGCCCGAAACATTGCGGAAGAAGGCGCAGTTCTGTTGAAGAATGAGGGTATCCTGCCATTGAGCACAGAAGATATCTGTCTGATTGGCTGGATGGCAGAAGACATTCGTTATCAGGGCGCAGGAAGCTCACACATCAATCCACTTCAGCTTCCACAGCTCAAGGATGTGATGAATGTGCCTTACTATGCCTGCTGCAATAAAGAGGGAGAAGTCACAGAAGACACCCTGAAACAGGCGGCAGATTTGGCATCAAAACACAAGGTTGCAGTTGTTGTGGCAGGTCTGCCTGATTTGTATGAATCAGAAGGCTTTGACCGTGATCATCTGCGTATGCCGGAAGGTCATGTGAAAATGATTGAAGCTGTTGCATCAGTAAATCCAAACACTGTTGTTGTGCTGCTGGGTGGAAGCGCAATGGAAGTACCGTGGGAAAACAAGATCAAAGGAATCCTTTATATGGGTCTTCCTGGTCAGGCAGGTGCTGAGGCTATCGTTCGCTTATTGAAAGGTGAAGTGAATCCATCTGGAAAACTGGCAGAAACATGGCCAATGACCTATGATGATGTGATTTCGAAGAGTACATTCGGCAAGAAAAACACAGAATACCGTGAAGGAATTTATGTAGGTTATCGTTATTATGACAAAGCCAATGTTCCTGTTCGTTATCCATTTGGTTATGGTCTTTCTTACACAACTTTTGCCTATTCTGATTTAAGTGTAGAGGGTAATGAAGTGCGTGTTACGATTACGAACATGGGCGCTGTAAAAGGAAAAGAAGCTGTGTTGATGTATGTCGGCAATGATGCAGAAGGCTATCATGCACAAAAAGAACTCAAACGTTTTACTAAGATTGAACTTGAACCAGGACAGACTAAACAGGTCCAATTTACCTTGGATAATGATTGTTTCCAGGTCTGGGATAATGGCTGGAAGGTCAAAGCAGGAACGTATCAGATTCTGATAGGATCACTCAGTGAAACAATTGAAATCGAAGGCGAATCCGTTGAATCCATGAAAGAGGGATGGTATGTCACACTGAAGGGCGAACCGACAAGAGAAGAGTGGGAAAAGCTGATGGGCTGTAAAGTTCCTGAGTTCAAGGAAGCAGTCAAGGGCGAATTCACACTGGACAATACGGTTCTTGAAATGAGTGAAACATCAGGTTTCATCAGATTGCTGACGAAATTTGTGACATGGTTTGTATCGCGTGGTGTAGATGGACCAAAAGACATGTCC
>JAZRUQ010000125.1:0-3459 GCA_045652605.1 Erysipelotrichaceae bacterium | reverse complement strand
GATGAAGCTTCAAAGATGAAGATGTCCAACGAAATGATGGCTCTTTATAAGAAGTATGATATCAACCCTCTGGGTTCATTCGTTCCATTGTTCCTTCAGATGCCTGTACTGATCGCAATCTATCATTCAGTACAGAGAGCTGAAGTTGTACTGAAGGGTTCATTCCTCGGAATGAGTCTGTCAGTATCTCCACTGGATGGTATCATGAAAAACGGCAACTTCCTGTACCTTGTACTGGTCGTTGTGATGTTTGCTGCACAGATTGCTTCAATGAAAATGCCTAACTGGATTGCAAACTATAAGGCGAAGAAGGAAGCAGAACTGCACCACAGAAAATACACACCTGCACCTGACAACAACTCAATGATGACAATGATGGTTGTTATCCTGTTCATGTCTATATCATGGCCATCAGCAATGACTGTATACTGGGTAATTTCTTCTTTAGTTTCAATTCTGAAGACATTGTTGACTCAGGTTATGATGAACAATCAGTCAAACAAGGGGGCTTACTAATGGAAAAGTTTACTGCTAAGACATTAGAAGATCTGCTGAGTAAAGCTGCAGAAGCAAAAGGTGTAGCTGTAGAAGAACTGGTTTACTTCGTTACTGAAGAAAAAACTGGTTTTTTGGGTATCGGAAGCAGCGTAACTGCTGAAGTGTACTGCATGGATGATGTTACAGAATTCATCTTCAATTATCTGGGAGAATTCTTCACAGGCATCGGTGTTGATATTGAAATCGAAATCCTGCGTGATGGCGACAGCTTCAAGGTAATGCTGGATGCTGAAAACAATGCAATTCTGATTGGTAAGAACGGTCAGACTCTGCAGTCAATCAATGCAGTTGTTCGTGCTGCTGCAAATGCTGAATTCAAGCGTCGCTTCCGTGTACTCGTTGACGTTAACGGATACAAGGAAAGCCGTTATGAAAAGGTAAAAGCTCTGGCGAAGAGAATCGCTAAAACTGTACAGCGCACTAAAGTTGATGCAAGTCTGGATCCAATGCCAAATGATGAACGCAAGGCAATTCATCAGGCACTGGCAGATATGCCTCACATCGTTACTCAGTCTGAAGGTGAAGGGGCAGCTCGTCATCTGAAGATTATGTACAAAGCTGACAAAGACTAGGTTATCCTAGGCTTTGTCTTTTTTTGTTAGTATTGAGTATCTCACCTTCTGCCTGTTATAGTATCACTAAGCTCTTTGTATTGCATAAAATACAGTACAATCTGAACAGGCCATAGAGAAATCTACGGAGCCGGGTCGTAACAGCGACAGTGGAACACTTTCCGCGGGACAGAACACACAGACTGGACGCGTTTTTTTTATACCTTCCAGTCATGAGCTGACTGGAGGAAAATGATGAAAACACAACTTGCAACCAAGATTACAATGAACACCATTGTGGTTAATCTGATTCTATCTTTATTCAAATTAACAGCCGGTCTATATTCCCATTCCAATGCATTGATATCTGATGCCGTTCATTCTGCATCGGATGTCTTCAGCAGTTTTGTGGTGCTGATTGGAATTCACTTCTCACATAAAGAAGCTGACAGAAATCACCCATATGGCCATGAACGTTTTGAATGTGTTGCCGCTATTGTTTTGGCTGTTGTTCTGGCGATGACAGGATTCACAATTGGACTCAATGCCATTGAACCACAGAAAGAAATCCTGGTACCTGGCCTTGTAGCCTTTGGTGCCACTGTGTTGTCCATTCTTGTAAAAGAAGCCATGTACTGGTATACACGGTTTTATGCCTTGAAACTGGATTCTGGGGCTTTGATGGCTGATGCATGGCACCATCGCAGTGATGCACTCTCATCCATTGGTGCACTGATCGGAATCACAGGCACAAGCTTAGGCTATCCACTCTGTGATTCTATCGCATCCCTGATTATCTGTGCCTTTATTCTTAAAGCTTCATTTGACATTTTCAAAGATGCCATCGATAAAATGATTGATAAGCGCTGTGATGACACGACTGAACAACTTATCAAAGAAGTCATCCTCAGCCACCCTGATGTTCTTTCCATTGATTTCTTTCAGACACGACTATTTGGAAACAAAATCTACATTGATCTTGAAATCAGTGTTGATGCTCAACTCTCGTTTAAACAAGCTCATGACTGTTCAGAAAACATTCATACTACAATTGAAAAACAGTTCCCTAAAGTAAAACATATCATGATTCATGTCAATCCGTCTGAGTAAAACATCAATGCAACCAATGGTTGTCAATTTGAAAGGCTGAACTGGTGGTCATTTTTATGATTTATGTTAAACTGAAATCACCAAAGGAGTGGTCATATGAACTTGGCTCAACGCATTCAATCATTAAGAAAACAAAAAGGACTCTCTCAGGAAAATCTGGCACATGAACTTGGTGTATCCCGCCAGGCTGTCTCAAAATGGGAAAGTGAACAGGCTTATCCTGATCTTGATAAAATCATTCTGATCAGTGATTACTTTCATGTCAGTACAGATTACCTGCTGAAAGGAACTCTTGCAGAAAACACTGAACCAGAAACTCATAAAGAGATTCCACCCATCCTTGACTATATCGCAACCTTTCTGTTTATCACAGGATTTGTCACAACATGCCTGCTTTGGTATCATTACCAGACCTCATTGTGCTTTCTGCCAGTCTTGTTTGCGGATGGAGTAGGTATTCTGCTTCATCTGATTCATCTATCTACCTGTGCATCCTCCGATAAAAAAGAAAGAAATCGTAAGTTCTGGGCCATCAACATCTGGCCTGTAGGCTTTATTCCTTCTATGCTTGCTGCAGATTATGCCTGGTATTTGCCATATCCGCTTTCTTATATCCTTTATCCTCTACCAGTTTTAATTCTTTTCATCTTTTTTATTTTCCTGTTCAGAAAGGATTCATCCAGTCACTGACTGGATTTTTTTGTCGATTTTGCCTATTTGTTGTATAATAGAGATAATTCACAAGAGGTATCATTATGGAAAAGAAGTTCAGCGGAGCAGTGTGTGTATCACGCTATGACAATCATTTAATTACGAATGCCTATGGTTTTTCAGATTATTCCAATGGCCTTTTAAATGACATGTACACACGTTTTAACATGGCTCAGGGCAGTTCTTTCTTTACTGCTGTTCTTGTGATGATTTTAAGAGAAAAGGGTATGCTGGATCTGGATGATCCAATTGGAAAATACCTGCGCATCCCTTTAAGAAACATTGATCGTGATATCACGATCCGTCAGCTTCTGAATCAGACTTCAGGTGTACCAAAGATGGTAGAAGACGACAATTACCGCATGTTCTGGGAAACAAAAGACACATCTAAGATCAGATACAACGCAGATTTTGTTCCATTTTTCCTGACCAAGGAAATGCGTTTTGAAAAAGGGACAAAATGTGAACTGAATGATACAAACTTTATTCTTCTGGCTCTGATTATAGAAACTCTGACAAAGAAACCACT
>JAZRUQ010000124.1:0-13501 GCA_045652605.1 Erysipelotrichaceae bacterium | reverse complement strand
TGACTGCTACTTTGGGTGAAGATACTACTTACTATGCTGTAATCTGTGCTGGTTACACTTATGGTTCAGTAGGTGGTCTGGATGTTGATGTTAACATGAACGTTCTGAGAGCTGATGGTACACCAATCGCAAACCTGTTTGCAGCAGGTGCTGATTGCCAGGGTGTTGAAAACGTTGAAGGACAGATCTATACTCCTTGGGGAGGACAGGCTCAGTCTTGGACATTCACATCTGGTTATCTGGCTGGTAATGCTGCTGCAGCATATGGTCTGTCTAAGTAAGTTTTAAAACTTAAAACCTTCGGATTTTTCCGAAGGTTTTTACTTTTTTAGGGTTTTGAGCATATTTCTTTACATATTGAGATTCTTTCAATAAGATGTGATTGAAAGGAAGTGATATGATGAAAAAATGGCTGATTTTGAGTGTATTATCATTGTGTGGTGTTTCTGCAATAGCAATGGGCACAGATAGGCGTGAACAGAATGCAGTTCAGATTTCCAGGGAAGAGGCATTGGTTATTGCGCTTGATTCCTTTTCATTAACAAGAAAAGAAATTGACCATTGGGATGTTGAACTTGACAGAGAAAGAAAAACATTGGTGTATGAAGTGGAACTGAAATTTGGAAACAGAGAAGCAGATCTCGTCATTGATGCTTCTACGGGTGATATTCTTCGTTCAAAACTTGATTTTGATTAGGAATCAATGAAGCTTAAGAATATCTTTCTCTTTCATATCGTAGAGATATCCATTTGTACCATCGGGATAACGGATACGCAAAGCGAAAAACGTTATCCCTTTTTCTATGCTCATGTTGATGATGCGAATGATTGGATAAGGATTTTCAGAATCAAGTTTCTTTTTGTCTGTTGTTGTCATAGTGTTCACCTCTGGGTGTAGTATATTGCAGAAAAGGTGAAAGATATGTCCCTTTATGCGGACATAAGAAAAAGACTCACATTTGTGAGTCTTAAAGTTGATATGGAATAACTTTATTTTCTTTAAGTGACTGTTGAACATCAATGATTCTCTGGTTGGAAGAACCTCTGAACTTTAATTTAAGATCATGAAGTTCATCAACATACTTGCCATCCACCATGACATCAAACAAGCTGATAAGTGGAAGTGTGAAGTCATACTTCTTTGTCATTTCATTGAGAATCTGCTGATCAAACAAGTAACCTGAATAACACCAGATGTTCTTTTCTGGATAGCGTTCTTTTACTTTCTGTATGAAAGGAAGGAGCACTTTCTGGTTGCAAGGTTCCATTGGCTCTCCACCTAATAAGGTAAGACCAGCAATGTAACTTGGGCTTAACAGTTCCAGAATCTGTTCTTCAACTTCTGGTGTAAATGGGTTTCCGTAATTGAAATCCCATGCTTCTGCATTGAAACAGTTTTTACAGTGATGTGTGCATCCGCTGACAAACAGAGAGATTCGAACACCTTGTCCATTGGCAACATCACAATTTTTAATGGATGCGTAGTTCATTACAGGTGAGTCACCCTAGCCTTGATTTCCTTTGTCTTGCCAACGTTCCAGAAGTTTTCTCCCAGATAGCCGCAAGTTCTGCGAGTTACATTCATCTTGTGCTTGTCTTTGTTGTGGCAGCAAGGGCATTCCCATTCGTTGTTGTCATTGATGATGATTTCACCATCATATCCACATTCATGACAGAAGTCAGACTTTGTGTTGAATTCTGCATACTGAATGTTGTCATAGATGAACTTAACCAGTTCTTCCAATGCTTCCAGATTGTGTCTCATGTTAGGAATTTCAACATAAGAGATAGCACCACCGGAACTGATTGGCTGGAACTGTGATTCAAATTTCAGCTTAGAGAAAGCATCAATGTGTTCACGTACATCAACGTGATAAGAGTTTGTATAGTAACCCTTATCTGTGATATCTTTGATTTCACCAAAGCGCTGTTTATCAATTCTAGCGAAACGGTAGCACAAGCTTTCAGCTGGTGTACCATACAGCCCAAATCCAAGTCCGCTTTCAGCTTTCCACTGTTCACAAGCCATACGAAGACGTTTCATAACTTTTCTAGCAAATTTTTCACCTTCTGGTGTAGTCTGTGAATGACCAGTCATCAGAAGAGTCACTTCATAAAGACCAATGTATCCCAGTGAAATTGTAGAATAACCATTCTTCAACAGAGAGTTGATCTTTTCACCTGGTTTCAGACGAGCAATCGCTCCATGCTGCCAATGAATTGGAGACACATCAGATGTAACAGACTGAAGAGCGTGATGACGGCACATCAGAGCTTCATGACACAGTTCAAGACGTTCACTGAGCAGTTTCCAGAACTTTTCTTCATCTTTGTTGGCAAGGATACCAATCTGAGGAAGGTTGATGGAAACAACACCCTGATTGAAGCGACCTTCAAACTTGTAATTGCCATCTGCATCCTGCCATGGCGACAGGAAGCTTCTGCATCCCATTGGGGAGAAAACGTTGCCTTCATAGTTTTCGCGCATTTTCTTTGCAGAAATATAATCTGGATACATTCTCTTTGATGAGCATTCTACTGCAAGATGAGTAATATAATCATATTTTCCGCCCTTCAGACAGTTGTGTTCATCCAGAACATAAATCAGTTTAGGGAAAGCAGGGGTTACATAAACACCTTTTTCATTTTTGATACCTTTAATGCGCTGTTTCAGAACTTCCGAAATAATCAGCGCTGTTTCTTCGATATATGGGTCTTTTTCATCCAGTTCAAGGAATAAAGTAACAAATGGACTCTGACCGTTTGTTGTCAGCAAAGTGTTAATCTGATACTGGATAGTCTGTACACCTGCAGAAAGTTCGCTCTGCAGACGATCTTCAACGATGGAATTGATCAGTTCTTCACTCAGCTCATTGCCATGGTTTGTCTTCAGTTCATTGTAGAACTTTTCTTTTGAAACTCTGAGATATTTACCAAGATGCTTCAGATTGATAGACTGCCCGCCATATTGTGAACTTGCAACAGAAGCGATAATCTGAGTCATGACAGTACATGCTACCTGGAAACTCTTAGGAGTTTCAATCAGCTTGCCATTCATCATAGTGCCATTATCAAACATATCTTTGATGTTGATCAGACAGCAGTTGAAGATTGGCTGCAGGAAGTAGTCAGCATCATGGAAATGCAGAACACCTTCTTCATGTGCTTTTGAAATTGATTCAGGAAGCAGCAATCTTTTTGTCAAGTCTTTTGAAACTTCTCCTGCAATCAAGTCACGCTGAGTTGATGCAGTGACTGCATTCTTGTTGGAGTTTTCATCCATAACTTCTTTGTTTGTGTGACGAATCAAACCAAGAATTGATTCATCTGTTGTATTCTGCTGACGTACAAGATGTCTTGTATATCTGTACAGCATATACTTCTTTGCTAGTTCGAATTTCTTCATATCCATGAGCTGCTGCTCAATCATGTCCTGAATATCTTCAACCAGCATACGCTTTTTGTTCTGGCTTTCTACATAATCAACAATTTCATTAATCTGAGCTTGTGTAACACGAGCTCTTGTAGGAAGGTCAGCATTGGCTTTCTGAATAGCTGTGACGATTTTACTGCGATCGTAATCGACGCTTCGACCGTCTCTTTTAATGACTTTCATATTCCGTCCCCCTTATTCTTTTTGTAACCGTTTACGGTTACGATACGAATCAAAGTTTAACACGTGAAACGTGTGAAACATGTTGCAAATGCAACAGAAAATGGTAAGATTTATTTAAGGTGGTGTCATTATGGAAAAAGCTGAACTTGTTAATCAATTTTATGAACTTTTAAAGAAAAAGCCTTATTGCAAGGTAAAACGTTTTAAGCGTTCTGAAGTCATCACAAACTATATACGCAATCGTGAAATGATGCATTGCATGCTGAGTGGACAAGCTAATTTAGTACACTATACTCGTTCTGGGGAAGAACAGTTTGTTGAGAAATATCATCGTTATGATTTCTTCAGCGAATCATTTCATGAAGTAATTTTGAACAATGAATACAGTGTAGTTGCTAAAAGAGAATGTGCAGTCTTTTCTGTTAATCTTGCTGAGTTGAAAGATCGACCAGAAGGTCAGGAAGTATTGGGACTTCTGGAAGAAATGATGAAAATTCGTATTCGTGAGATTTCAGCTCATAACACGATTCTCATTCAACGCACAACACGCGATAAAATCCGTGAATATTTTAATCTTTTGTCACGTAGAATGCTGACGAGAGAATTTGAACTACCAATGAGTTATACTGAGATGGCAGTTTATCTGAATGCAGACCGTGCAGCAATGACACGTGAACTTTCACTGTTGGAAAAAGAAGGATTTATTGAGAAAAAAGGGCATAAGATCCGTCTTCTTTGGTAAAAAAACGTACTTTTCTAACGAATTTCCTAATTTAAACACACAAAATCAGATGAAATAGGGTATAATCATGAATGCGTGTCTGTGCAGGAAAGGAGTTTATTCATGAAACTGATAAAGAAATTATTTCAGCTGATAATGAAAACTGCATTCCTTCTGGTTTTGGCTAATGTAATATATTTTGGCCTTTCTGGATGGATTATGTATCGTCAGTGCATTGTTGAAACTCCTGTTGAAACGGTTGTACAGGAAATTCAGAGTCGTGATGACTATATTTCATTGAATCAGATTTCTTCCGATTATATTGAGGCTTTGCTTGAATCAGAAGACAGAATATTCTATCAGCATCATGGTTTTAATCCGATTTCAACTTTGCGGGCATTGATGACCAACATTGCAGAAGGGTATTTTGCAGAGGGCGGAAGTACCATTACCCAGCAGCTGGCAAAGAATCTGTATTTTGATTTCGAAAAGAAAATAGAACGCAAAGTTGCAGAATTGTTTATGGCATGGGAAATTGAGAATGCGCTTGAGAAAGATGAAATTCTCGAAATCTATCTGAATGTTATCTATTATGGTGAAAACTGCTATGGCATTGAAGAAGCTTCGCAGCATTATTATGGTGTCAGTGCGATGGATTTAAATGATGAACAGATTGAAGCTTTGGTTGTTACTGTGAAATCTCCAAACAACTACAACCCAAATGTTCTGACGGACAGTTCTTCATTGGCAAGGGTCATTGAATATATTAATCGATAAACAGCTTGAAGAGGCTGTTTTTCTTTTTGCTGGTTTGAAATTGACAAGATTTTAGTGGACGAGTAAACTTAATTTATAAGAACAGGGTGTGAGTGAAATGAATCAAAATCATCAGGAATATATTTGTGTCATTGGTGCTGTGAATGTTGATATTATTGCATCTTCTTATGTACGCTTGATTCATCAGGATTCCAATCCAGGTACTGTTAAGATTTCTTATGGCGGGGTTGGACGAAATATTGCAGAAAATCTGTGTCGTCTGAATCAGAAAGTGGAATTGATTACTGTTCTGGGGGATGATTATCATGCAGATGAAATCTCTGATCAATGTGAAGAACTGGGGATTTCACTGAAGCATTCTTTGAAGGTCAAGGATGAGCATTCATCGATGTATATCTGTATCAATGATGAAAAAGGTGAAATGCAGATAGCTGTTTCTGTTATGGAAGTTTATGATGAATTGACACCTGCTTTTTTTGAAACAAAACTGGATGTAATCAACGGTGCATCTGCCGTGATTATGGATTTGAATCTGTCGGCATCTGCAGTGAAATACCTCTGCAGTCATGTGACAGCTCCTATTTTTGTTGATCCTGTTTCTACGCGTAAAGCTTTGAAGATTAAACCATGTTTAAAGAATGTGTATGCAATCAAACCAAATCGTATGGAAGCTGAATTGATTCTGGGAAGAAAAATCAAGACCGATGAAGAAATTCTGTCTGCTGCTCAGAGATTTCTGGATTTGGGTGTAAAGCGAGTGTTTATTTCGCTGGCAGAAAAAGGAGTCTGCTATGCAGATCGCAATGAATCTGGATTTGTCAGAGTTCAGAAAACAAAGGTAGTGAATACAACAGGCTGCGGTGATGCGTTTACTGCAGGGGCTGTTGTTGGATTTGTAAAGAATAAAACGATTCGTGAATGTGCTGAAATGGGACAAAGAGCAAGTCGAATCTGTCTTTCAGATGAAAAGGCAGTCAGTCCGAAAATGAATCTGAAAGAAGTAGAAGGAGAATAGGTGAATGAAAAACTTGGGAAAGTATTTAGCAGTATCTGAAGAAGTAAAACAGGCATTGGCTGAAGGGAAACCAGTTGTAGCACTGGAATCAACCATTATTTCTCATGGTATGCCTTATCCAAAGAATGTTGAAACTGCATTGAATGTAGAAAAGATTGTTCGTGAAAACGGTGCAGTGCCAGCAACAATCGCAATCATCAAGGGTAAGATTACAGTTGGTCTATCGAAAGAAGAAATTGAATATCTGGGCAAGGAAGGTCTTGCGGTGACAAAGGCATCGCGTCGTGACTTGCCGATTCTGTGTGCTCTTGGTGCAAATGGAGCAACAACAGTTGCTACAACAATGATTGGTGCATCATTGGCGGGTGTAAAAGTGTTTGCGACAGGTGGTATCGGTGGTGTTCATCGCGGTGCGGAAACAACAATGGATATTTCAGCCGATTTGGAAGAATTCGCTATGACCCCTGTTCTGGTTGTCTGTGCTGGATGCAAATCAATTCTGGATATCGGATTGACTTTGGAATATCTGGAAACAAAGGGTGTACCTGTGATTGGCTATAAGACGGCTGAATTGCCTGCGTTCTATACAACGCACAGTGGATTCAAAGTGGACTACAAGCTGGATGATGCTGCAACTGTTGCCAAGGCATGGGCTGCAAAGCTTGAAATGGGCATGCAGGGGGGCATGGTTGTTGCCAATCCAATTCCTGAAGAATATGCGATGGATCTGGATTATATCAATTCCAACATTGAAGCTGCAGTTGAAGAATGCAATCGTCTGGGAATCAAGGGGAAAGAAACAACACCATTCCTGCTGGATAAGATTCAGAAACTCACTGCAGGAAAATCGCTGGAAGCCAACATTCAGCTGGTTTACAACAACGCTAAAGTTGCAACACAGATTGCCTGCGAATTATCAAAAATTTAAGCAGAGAATTCTCTGCTTTTTCTAAAGGAGATTTTATGAGAGAAATAGTAAAGGGCGGCATTTATCGCCACTTCAAAGGGGATTATTATCTGGTGGAAACACTGGCTAAAGATTGTGAGACAACTGAACCTGTTGTCATTTATCGTCAGTTATATGGAAATGGCGAACTGTGGGTGCGTCCGCTTTCAAGCTTCATGGCTGAAGTTGACCACAACAAATATCCTGATGTAAAACAGGTTTATCGTTTTGAATATCAAGAAGTGAAGAGTGTGAAGTAATATGATGTATCTTATTTTAGCGATTCTTTCCAGTTGCATGGTCAGTGTGTGCATGCGATTTGCAGAAAAGAAAAGTCAGTATCCATTAGGACTTCTTGCCTCCAATTATCTGATCTGTTCCATCATGGCTATGATTTACTGTGATCAGTTTCAGTTCGGTTTAGGTTTAGGAGCATTTGGTTTTCTGAATGGTCTAGCTTATCTGATTGCCTTTGTTTTGATTCAGTGGAACATCAGAAACAATGGGATGATCATGACTTCAACATTCAATAAGCTTGGGGTGACAGTACCTGTTATTGCATCCATGGTACTGTTTCATGAAAATCCTACGTTGACTCAATGTCTGGGTATGATTCTGGCAGGTCTTTCCATCTTTCTTTTAAAAGGAAAAAGTGAACAGAAAGCAATGCGATTGCTTCCTTTGGTTGTGCTGCTGGGGATGGGTGGATTTACTGATTTTACTTCAAAGATTTTTGAAATGGCATTTGATGTCATGTACAAGGATGTCTTTCTGTTTCTGACATTCTTTTCTGCCATGATTTTCTGTGTTGTCTATGTTTTTATGAAGAAACAGAAAATTACACGTACTGAACTGTTTTATGGGGCTCTGATTGGGCTTCCTAATTACTATTCTGCTCGTTTTCTTTTGCATGCATTGACTCAGATTGATGCAATTGTAGTGTATCCGACATGCAGTGTAGGAACAATTCTGATGGTCAGTGTTTTCGGTTTTCTTTTCTTTGGAGAGAAACTTACAAAAAGACAGATCTTTATTATGGGCTTGATTCTGGTCTCTTTGATTCTTTTGAATATTTCATAAACCATGTTATAATAAATAAAAGGAATAGGAGAATTATCATATGAAAGAACCTGTATTAGTGATTCTTGCGGCTGGAATGGGGAGCCGTTATGGAGGATTAAAACAAATTGATACTGTTGGCAGCAATGGTGAATCCATCATTGATTTCTCAATTTATGATGCAATTCGTGCAGGCTTCAAGAAAGTAGCTCTGATTATCCGCAGAGAACATGAAGCTGCATTCAGAGCATCTTTGACAGATAAGATTGAAAAAAAGATTGAAGTGGAATTTGTATTTCAGGATTTGAAGGATGTACCAGAGGGAATTACTGTTCCTGAAGGTCGTGAAAAGCCATGGGGAACAACTCATGCATTGCTGGCATGCAGAAATCAGATTGATGCACCATTTATGATCTGCAATGCAGATGACTATTATGGACCAGATGCATTCAAGAAAATGTATGAATTTTTGAAGAATGAGGCAAAAGATGGTGAATATGGCATGATTGGTTATGTGCTGGAAAACACATTGACTGACCATGGAACAGTCACTCGCGGTGTATGTGAAAATGAAGATGGGTATCTGAGCGCAATCACAGAAATCCAGAAAATCCGTAAAGGTGAAGCTGGTGCTGAATATGAAAAAGATGATCAGTGGGTAGCTTGCGACAATGGAACATTGGCATCTATGAATTTCTGGGGATTTACACCTAAAGTATTTGAAGAGTTTGAAGAAATCTTCACTTCATTTATTGGTGAAGCAATTAAGGAAAATCCAATGAAGTGCGAACATGTTATTCCTACAGCCGTAGGTGATCTGGTCAAGGCAAAGACTGCCAAGGTTAAGATCATGGCAAGCACTGACAAGTGGTTTGGTGTAACTTATAAGGAAGATAAGCCGTCCGTTGTGGCTAATCTTCAGAACTACAAAGATCAGGGATTGTATCCATTCGATCTGTGGAAATAAGAAAAAAGGCACATTTGTGAATGTGCCTTTTATAATGCTGAGAAGAATGTTTTCACGATATCCAGACCACTGATGATTGTTGCAAGTGAACTGAAGACATTTGCCATAATCACAACCATAAGAATATGAGTCACGCGATTCTTGTAGAAACCTTTAAATGTTGCGACATCTTCAGACAGATTGCTGAAGTCACTGACTTTTGGTTTTCTTAAAACAGCTTCAGTTAATCCTGCAAACCATCCCGCAGCTAAAAGCGGATTGAGTGATGTAAATGGTGCAGCGACCAGTGCAGTCAGCACAGTCAATGGATGAGAGGCGCACAGCAGAGTGCCAAAAGCACTGAGCAGACCATTCCATAAGAACCATGATTTAATCTGCTGAAGTCCCATCTGTGTGCTCTGCATCAGTGTATAACCGATGAGACCTACAATCAATGCAGGGATAATCCATCCTGAAATCTTTGACATCAATGTCTTTTTCGGGATTGAACACAATTCATCTACATCAATATCTTTGTGAATTGCTTTCAAAATCCCAGGTACATGAGCAGCTCCGACAACCGCAACAATGTTGGTTCCAGGGGCTGTTTTCATATTCTGTGCCAGCACTTCATCGCGTTCATGAACCAGCACACGGGCAACAACAGGGAATTCTTTTGATACTTCCTTGAGTGCTGCATCCAGCATGTCAGATTGTTTCAGATTTTCGATATCTTCTTCACTGATTTCTTCATCGTCAAAAATTGACATAATCAGATTGGTCAACAGTTTACACTTCTGCATAAGGGAGTGTGAGCGCCAGATGCGTGTGAAAGTTGTCTGGATGTTTCTGTCGATCATTTTCAGTTCGCATCCAAGCTCTTCAGCACATTTAATACCTGTCATCATTTCCATGCCTGCAGAAGCATTCAGTTTGTCTGCAGCACGTTTTTGGAAGGATGAGAGAATGATGTTGACCAGAAGTGATCCTACTTTCTTATCCTTAATGACCTGAACAATGTCCATGTCAGAAAATTTCTTAGGGTTTTTTAAATTCTGGAAGCGCTGATCATCCAATTCAATGCAGACACAGTCTGGCTGAAGAGTTTCGATAATTTCTTTTACTTCTTCAGCGGAATGGCGTGATACATGAGCAGTTCCAATAATGGTAATCTGTTTACCATTGACTTGTACTTGTGTGAGTTCTTTTTCCATAAAAGCTCCTTGATTCATGCAATATGTACAGTTTACCGAAAAGTTGTCAAAGTTTCAATAGAATCGAAAGGAAGGTCTTGATGAAAACGCTTGAAAAAATGATTTTATGTTGCATATGGATATGTATTGCTTTGGTTATGGTCTTGATTAAAGATCAGGTTGATTTGAATCGTAAAGTTGAAGAAAAGATGATGTCTACACCTGTTCCTGATATAAAAAATGAACAGAAGAAAATGCTTTATGATGAAAATGCAACTGTGAATTTTATCAGCGAGAATCTTTCTATTCTGAATGATGCTGAAGTTCAGTTTTATGAAGATGGAACAGTTGAATTAAGTGTGGCTGTAACAGATAGAATCATTGATGAGGTGAAAAACAGAGTTGATCATGAATTGATAGAGTTCTTTCTGCCTGCCTTAAAAGGAACGGAAGTCAGCTGTAAAGCGAAACTGAACTCTGAATCGATTAATGTGACAGGATGCAATGCAGGAGTCATTGATGTTCCTGAGTCATTGCTGGAAATCATGAATGAAAAAGTAAATGAGATGTGGGCTAATCTGGTAATCAGTAAAAAGATAGATGAAATTGAAGTGAGTGAAAAGGGAATCTCAGTAACTCTTCAACCGGAATGAAAATTCAAACTGCTTGTTTTCGCTTGCTGAACAGTATGGTATAATAATAAGTACTGAAGGAGGCGTAAATCATGTTTACAAATCAGGCATGGCGTGAAATATTCAACTGGACCAGCAATATTGTAGATATTCTGGTGCTTTGGTTTCTTATCTATTACGCACTTAAATTTGTCCGCAACAACACAAGGACAGTTCAAATATTTAAAGGGATTATTCTGATTTTAGCTGCAAAGTTCTTTGCGAACCTGTTCGGTCTGCAGGCTGTGGGTTGGCTGGCTGATATGTTTGTCAGCTGGGGCTTTGTTGCCGTTATCATTATTTTCCAGCCGGAAATCCGTGGTATTCTGGAACGTCTTGGTAAAAGCAACATGTTCTCTAAGATTTCTACGCTTTCAGGAAATGAAAAAGAACATCTGGTTAATGAAATTGTCAAGTCTGTGATGATTCTGTCAAAGGATCAGACAGGGGCTTTGATTACATTGGAACAGGGTCAGTCACTGGCAGATTATGTCAGCACAGGTACTGTTTTGAATTCGATTGTAACGACAGAACTTTTGACTTCAATCTTTGTAACAAGTACGCCGCTTCATGATGGAGCTGTTATCATTCAAGGGGATCGACTGGCTTGTGCAAGTGCCTATTTCCCGCCAACTAGTCTGGATTTGCCGAATCGTTATGGGGCTCGCCATAGAGCGGCAATTGGGATCAGTGAAATTACAGACTCTGTAACGATTGTTATTTCAGAAGAAACAGGGAATATTTCAATTGCAGAAAGCGGAAAGATCCGTGGTGTAGATATTAAGGAACTGCGTGATTATCTGTTGAGAATTGTCTGCAATGAAGAAATTGAAGTGAAGGAAAAGAAGGCAAAAACACCGCGTCAGTCTGTTTATGTCATTGAAAAGCCTTCGCAGGATAAGAAAAAGAAGAACAAAGAGGATCAGTCTGGTTTCTTCTCTCGTTTTGCAGTAAAGAAACAAGGGCAGAAAGCTGTTGAGCCAGATGCGCTGGATCTTCTGGAAAGTGAAGAAATGAATGTCAAGCTTCCTCAGAAGCATAAGAAAAACAAACAGGTTGAAGTTCTTGAAATTAAAGAATCAAAGAACGTTGAAGCTGCAGAGACAAATGAAAAGAATGCTGTATCTGCTAAGCCAGCTTCGATTGAAGAGACACAGAAGCCATCTGATGCAAACGAAGAGAAATCTGCGGATTGGCAGCAGCATGATGCTCCTGTAGAAAAGAAACAACCTGAAGTAATCAATATTGAACACATCGATCTTGAGTTCAGTACTTCTCATGCAGTACAACTTGATGATGTTCCTTTTGAGTTTGATTATTCCAAAAGGGAAAATGATGGAGGTGAATACTGATGGCTGAACATAATTCGAAAGATAAACTGGAGCTTGCGGAAAAGATTGCGAGTCAGACCCGCAAAGTGACAAAGAAGTATGAAGATGTCGAAAGTATGATTCTTCATCTGATTCGCTGGTTTTCAACCGCAATTGATAAATTCCTGTTTAATCCTAAAATGGGAGGGGCAATTTCACTGATACTGGCGCTGATGATTTTTGGGATGGTTAACTACAGTGATGAAAATGCGCTGTTTGGTACTGCTTATCTGCAGAGCACAACGCTGACAAATCAGGCGATTGTCGTTGACTATAACTCAGATAAGTGGGAAATTACGGTCAGTGATGAAATCTGCGATGTTGTGCTGGTTGGGGATGCTTCGTCTTTGTCGATGCAGACTTCTTCATCTAACTATTCCATCGTTGCTGATCTGAGCAATCTGTCCAGTGGTACACACACTGTAAAGCTTCAGGCAAAGGACTTTATCAGCGGCATTCGTGCTACGGTCAGTCCTAGTGATGTAACGGTCACAATTAAGGAAAAGGTCACTCAGAACTATTCGATTGGTTATGATTTTATCAATACAGCAAAGCTGGAAAATATCTATGCACTGGGTACACCTACATTTGAATCAACCCGTGTTGCGATTCGTGCGTCAGAAGATACGCTTTCAACGGTTGCGTTTGTAAAGGCGCTGATTGATGTTGGCGGTCAGACTGGACAGTTTGAACAGGAAGCTCAGCTGGTTGCTTATGATCAGAATGGTAATCCTGTAAAGTGTGATATTAAGCCTGAAAAGGTAAAGGTAACAGTTCCTGTTACAAGTCCTAAGAAGGAAGTTCCTGTGATTGTAGAACCTCAGGGTGAAGTTCCAAATGACATGGCGATTGAAAGTGTTACATTGGATCATAATCTGATTACAATCTATGCATCAGAGACAACACTGGCAAAAATCAATGAACTGGTGATTACATTTGATGCAGCTTCTTTGACAGGTGATAAGAAGTTTGTAAAAGGAATTACATATCCAAGCAATGTAAATGCGGCCAACATTACCAGCATCAATATGGATGTCAAACTTGGAGAAAAAGTATCGAAAGTGATTGAAAATGTACCAATCAACTATCGCAACTATTCGAATAACTTCAAAATTACAACAGATGAAACAACATCGTTCTATACCAATGTAACAGTGTATGGAACATTGACAAATGTTGAGAAGATT
>JAZRUQ010000123.1:0-7365 GCA_045652605.1 Erysipelotrichaceae bacterium | reverse complement strand
GAAATCATATAACAGAATACTTTCAGAGTTTGCGCACAAAGAAATCACAGAAACAATCAAAAGCAGATGCAGAAAAGAAAAAGTGGCATATAAAGAAATCGATCCAGCTTATACCAGCAGGATTGCAAGAGAAAAATACATGAAGCCAATGGGATGCAGTGTCCATATGGCAGCATCTTATGTGATAGCACGCAGAGGGTGCGGATACACAGAGTACATATAAAACTGCAAAAGTAATCATTTCAACCTGCACTGGATTCTATTCACTGCAAGATGGACAGTTTTGGGGCAGGATGAACTTGGAATGATTTCTTATCGATATGATTCTTACAGAAAAGATGTTTCGATGCAGGCTTACGAGCAGGAAGCAGACTCTCTGTAAGATACTGAACTGGCAAGATACAGTTCAGGTCATAGCATGAGCTATGATGAAAAATGACGAATTAAGAAATTAATTCGTCACTATCTTGTGCAATCACTTTAATGTTGTCTGTGTGATCAACTTCCAGTACTGGATGAGCCAGAATGTATTCAGCCAGAGCATCCACCATATCTTTCTGAATGTCCTGAACCACTTCACAGTTTTTGACCATATCAAATTCACCGCCGCCATTGGCACGATAGCTGCTCATCACCATGACAAATTCATCTGATTCTTCTACTGGTTTCCCCTGATACACCATTTCTACAATTCGATTACCGATTGGATTGGAAGCTTTAATCGTATAATCCAAACCATCAACCATTTCATAATTGAAATGCATAGGCTTTGGATCATAGAACACACGATTCAACACGACTTTACCATCTTCTGCATCAAAATATTCTGCAGACTTTTCAAGATATTCCTTCAGCACTTTCCCATTCATGCGCAAAGCTTTGAGGGTGTTGGAATAAACATAAGTCGAAACCAGATCTCGCATTGTAATTTCATTGTTGAAGCCTACAGACTCATTAAACAGAGCCTGTGAAGATAGCTGTGCTTTATCCGCAAAATAGAGCTGTACCTGATTGATAAAAGAAATCAGCGGATGTTTATGAATACGGGCATCAATTGGATTATGAATCAGTAAATCTCCCTCTTTTAAACGTCCCAGAGGTTTATCCAACCATTCCTGTGCACGTTGCTCTTCAGGACCAATCAGATTCAGCAGCTCTTCATCAACTTCCTGGTCAGCCATCAACAGCTCGACGGTTCTTTCATTGGTATCCAGATCCCATTCAATAACCCCCAGATTCTTGGCATTCTCATAAGGCTGCACAGTGGCAACACCATTGATAAATGTGGCATACGAACGATGCTGATGCCCTGCAATCAGAACATCAATTCCATCAATTTCATTGCACATCTTGGAAGCCAGATTTTCTCCTGTTAAAAGTTCAGTTGGTTCATTGGTTTCAAGATGAAGTTCATGACCACCATGATACACAACACAGATTCCCTGTACATCTTCTGTAGCCTTGATTTTTTCTACTGTACGCTTGACATAGTCAAAGGCATCTTCAAATGTATTGTCTTGAATATGTTCAGCCTTTTCCCATACTGGAATATGCTGTGTTACGACACCAATCAGGGCAATGGCATGGTTGTCATCAAAATGATGAATCGCATATTCACATCCCATTGGACTTCCATGTTCATAGGCATTTCCTGTAAGCAATGTTGCATTGACATCATTGATGTACTGATGAATCATATCAGGACCGTAGTTGAAATCATGATTCCCCAGATTCCAGTAATCATAGTTCAGATAATTCAATGCCTTTGCCATAGGCTGCATCAGGTCTTTTTCATATAAATTGTGATAATAATTCAATGAACTCCCCTGCAGTGAATCTCCATTGTCAATCAGAAGCGTATGTTCATCACGCAATCGTGAAATATGAGCGCTCAATCGACAAAGCCCCTGCTTGCATAATTTACGATCAGAATAGCTGTAAGGTGAAATGTACCCATGAACATCCGTAGTCGCTAAAAGTCTGATTTTCATAACTTAATCCTCTTCAATCATTTTGGCCATGCTTAACGCAAGAAGAAGAGCCAGCTGAGGCATTTTCCATGATTCCTTCAGTGGGAAACGTTCCTTTTCAGCATTGTGCACGTAACATTCTGTGTTGCCTGCACCAATGCATACGGCAGGAATGCCTTTGCAGATAGGAATGGACGCATTTGTTGGTCCGCCTTTTCTTAAATCCGGTGTATTGCCGATGGCTTCAATCGCACACCATGCAGTTTCTACGATTTCATCATGTTCATCAAGTGACCCCGCACCGACATCTACCCATGTTTTAATCGTATATGTGATTTCATTTTTATTCCAGCGTGCAGTTTCTTCTTTGGCTGCATCATCAATCGCTTTCATGATTTTTGCGTCCAGCTCTTCCAGCTCCTTCTGTCCGTTGGAACGATAATTGATTTTCAGGACTGCTTCCGATGCAAAGGCATGAATTCCTGCATCATTGCCGGCATGGAAATTGGATACACAGAAAGTTGTCTTTGGCTCTGCAGGGACTTCAATGTCCGCAATCTTGGCTACCGCACGAGCTGCCGCATGGGTTGGATTGGCCAGTTCACCAAAATGCGCAAAGGCATGACCACTTGCACCATGGAATGTCACTTCAATTGTCTTGAATCCTGTCGCCTGATAAATGATACCTGTTGAACCATCACCATCAATGCAGATGCATGCATCCACATCATCACGGCCTTCAAGGAAGTTGCGAATACCGCCAAAACCTCCCTTTCCTTCTTCTTCAACAGAACCCATGAAAATCAGATCTTTTTCTGTTTCGATGCCTGCATGATTCAGTGCACGAATCACACTTAATTCAGCAGCTAATGCACGTGTATCATCCGCAATACCTGGCAGATACACAAACTCTGCATCTCTTCTTAAATTGAGTGGTGTATCCAATGGATAAACTGTATCCATGTGCCCATCCAGAAGAACCTTGCGCTCAGAATTTCTTCCTTTGCGTACACCTGTGACATTGCCATAAGGTGTAATGGTCACATCAGTCAGTCCTGCTTCCACAAACATTTCGGCAAGACGTGCTGCCTTCTTTTCTTCATGGAAAGTTGGTGCTGGAATCAGACACAGTTCAATTTGCTGATCCACAGTTCTTTCATGATCTGCTTCCAGATAAGTCAGTGCTTTCTGTACCTTTTCAAGTGAAACCAGATGGTCTACTTTATCTTTTCTTTCTTTTGATGGAATATAAGTCATACATGTCCTCCTGAATGTTTTTAATCTACTCCCATTTTACCACAAATGAACTTCTCTATGGTACAATAAGGTGAACGCACAAGGAGGAAACTCTATGAAAAAAATCATGGCAATTGGTGAAGCACTCATCGATTTTATTCCATCACAAGATGGCAGCTACATGCCTCATTTAGGAGGGGCACCCTGCAACGTTGCCGGAGCCTATGTCAAACTGGGAGGACAGGCAACGCTGCTGACTCAGCTGGGAGATGACCTGTTTGGTCAGCGCATCAGAAAAGAACTGATTGAAACAGGCATTGATGTTTCAGCACTGCCTATGACCAAGCAAGCCAAGACCTCTTTGGCTTTTGTCGGACTGTCTGACAATGGACAGCGCACCTTCAGTTTCTATCGCAATCCTGGTGCTGATATGCTGTACAGTGAAGACAACATCACCGATGATCTTTTCATCAACAATTATGCCCTGCATTTCTGCAGTGTTTCTTTGGTGGACTGCCCAATGAAACAGGCTCACACAAAGGCCATTGAAACAGCTTTAAAACATGATCAGATCATCAGTTTTGATCCGAATGTACGACTGATGTTATGGGATGATTACGCCAAGCTGAAACAAGTCATCTGGGACTATGTTCCATATGCCCATATTTTAAAGATAGCGGATGAAGAACTTCAGTTCATCTGTGATACCAATAATCCAAAAGAAGCTGCCGAAAAGCTTTTAACAGGCAATGTGCAGCTGGTTTTAGTCACTTGTGGTGCTGATGGCGTCTATGCCTTTACGAAAAGCACACAGGCCTATACGGAATCAATGAAAGTCAATGCCATTGATACAACCGGTGCCGGTGATGGCTTTATCGGATCGTTCCTGTATCAGTGTGCATTAAAAGACATTCATGATTTCACTGTGCTTTCATCAAGTGAACTTGAAATCATGTTGAGAAAGAGCTCAATCTTTGCAGGAGAAAGTGTGACAAAACACGGAGCTATCTCTTCATACCCAACATCTCTTAGCGAGGACAATGAATGAAAAAAACAGTACTTGGACTGCTTGCCCATGTTGATGCCGGAAAAACAACCCTGTGTGAAGGGATGCTGTTTCAATCCGGTAAAATCCGCAAATTAGGGCGAGTCGACCATCAGAATACCTTTCTGGACTTTGAAGGACAGGAAAGAAAACGCGGAATCACCATTACCATGAAACAAGCCAGACTCAACTGGGAAAACAGCGAATTCATTCTGCTGGATACTCCAGGACATCTGGACTTTTCAAGCGAAATGGAAAGAACACTTCAGGTTCTGGATGCTGCTGTCATCGTTTTAAGTGCTCTTGATGGCGTACAGGCCCATACCCGCACCATCTGGTCACTTTTGCAGAAACACAAAATCCCTGTCTTCTTCTTTGTCAACAAGATGGACATTTCTTATTTCAGTGAAGAAGAACTGATGGGTCAGCTTCAGAAAGAACTCTCTGAAGCTTGTCTTCCATTTAAAAATCCAGAAGAAATCATCGATGAAATTGCCCTTTGTGATGATGAACTTCTGGAAATGGCAGAAACAGGACAGTTCAATGAAGTTGCGATTAAACATGCCATTTCAAAAAGACACCTGTTCCCAGTCTATTTTGGATCAGCACTTCGCAATGAGGGCATTGAAGATCTGCTGAATGGACTGAATCGCTGGACACAGGAAAAAACATATCCTGAACAGTTCGGAGCCAAAGTCTTTAAAATCACCCGTGATGAACAAGGCAATCGTCTCTCTCACATCAAAGTCACCGGTGGTTCCTTAAAAGTCAAAGAAGTCCTGGAAAACGGTGAAAAAGCCGATCAGCTCAGACAATATCAGGGAACATCGTTTGTGTTGGCAAGCGAAGTCTTTGCCGGGGATATCTGTTCCATCAAAGGACCATTAAAACTGAATGCCGGCGATGGTTTAGGCATTGAAGAAAATGCCGGCAATGCGACATTGACTGCATGCCTCATGTATCAGATGATTCTTCCGGAAAAGTGTGACCCATTTGCGTTTATGAATTCACTGAGACAACTGGAAGAAGAAGACCCGCAGCTGCATTTCATTTACCGCGCTTCTGATAAACAGATTTTTGCCCATCTGATGGGTGAAATTCAGACTGAAGTCTTAAAACAGAACATTCTGGACCGTTTCAAAGTCAATGTTGATTTTGACAATGGAACTGTCCGTTTCTACGAAACCATCGTTACTCCTGCTGAGGGTGCGGGTCATTTTGAGCCGCTTCGCCATTATGCAGAAGTTCATCTTTATCTTGAACCACTTGAAAGAGGCAGCGGAATCATTGTGGAATCCAAATGTTCAACTGACCAGCTCAAACTCCAGCATCAGAACACCATTTTATCTCATCTGTCTCAGGCAGATTTATGCGGTGTCTTGACTGGTGCACCTTTAACCGATATTAAAATTACATTATTGAGTGGAAAAGACCACGAAAAGCACACAGAAGGTCAGGACTTTCTGGAAGCTGCCTTCAGAGCTGTGCGCCATGGTCTAATGAATGCACAAAGTGTTCTTCTGGAACCTTTGTATGCCTTTGAGATTGAAGTAGACGCCAATGATTTATCCAAAGTTCTTTTTGATCTTGAAACCATGAATGCAGAAGTAGCCATGAATACACTGGACAATGGCAGAATGCTGCTGAGCGGACATGCACCAGTACGTGCGATGCAGAATTATCAGATAACCCTGGCATCTTTAACCCATGGCAATGGTAAAATGAGCACACGTCTGGATGGTATGAAAGAAGTACCTGATCAGGATGAACTCATTCTGGCATCCGGATATGACCCAGAACGTGATCTGGAACATCCATCTTCTTCTGTCTTCTGTAAAAAAGGGGCTGCCGTCATTGTCCCTTGGAATGAAGCAGATGCATGGATGCACCTGCCATTTACGACACACATGGCCCAGCCAAGCTCATCCTATGTCCACAACCGTTATACGATTTCCAACGATGAACTGGAAGCCGTCATGAATCGAACACATAAAATAAAAGAAAGAGAACTCCCTGCCAACAGAATCATCCGCAAGGAAGAACCAGAAACTAAAAAGGAAGTCATCATGAAAAAACCAAAGACAAAGTGTCTTCTGGTTGATGGCTACAACATGATTTACTCATGGAATTCACTCAAAGACATCGCCAAAGATGATCTGCACAGTGCCCGTGAAGGTCTGATCCGCATGTTAGGCAACTACCAGGGTTATCAAAACAACCACATCACGATTGTAGTCTTTGATGCCTACAAGGTGCAGCAGAATCCTGGTGTCTCCAAAAAATTAAGCAATCTGTACATTGTCTTTACCAAGACATCGCAGACTGCCGACAGCTACATTGAAACCGCAACGCATCGTTTAGCTAAAGAATTCGATGTCACAGTCGCAACATCGGACAACCTTGAACAGATGATTGTCATGCAGCAGGGAGGACTTAGAATGAGTGCCCGTGAACTGGAAAGTAAAATCCAGCAAACCCACACATCCACCATGAAACTTTCTGATTCCAATGTACGCATCAAAGTACGTCCATTGGAAGATATCCGCAATTACATTCAGGAGGATGAAGAATGAAAACACTGTTCTGCGACTTAGATAACACCTTGCTGTTTCAGCTTGAAAATGGTACATATGGCATCAAAGACAAAGATCTGAAAGCTCTTCAGAAAGCTTTAAAAGAAGATGTAAAACTGGTCATTGCATCAGGAAGACCTGCAGATATCAATGAATCCATTTCCAAAATGATTGGAGTTGAAGTCGATGCAGTGGGTCACAATGGTCATCAATTGATCAGCGGTGACCAGAACATTATCTTTGCCTCTTTTCCCATTGAAGACTATCTGAAGATGACAACTTATATTCATGAAACTTATCCTGAATACAACACTGCAACTACTGACTTTCATGGTGTCTATTATGTCGGTGATACCACTAAACCTGAACCTTTGACTCGCTTCAACAACCATAAAAAAGCTGGAATCATCAAAGAAGTAGCTCAGATTCCAGCACATCTGGCATTTGAAGAAAGAGGCGTCAAAGAAGTTTCAAAATTGCTGATACGTGTTCCTCACGAAACTGATTCAGATCCAATTATTCAAAATCTTCATGAACGCTT
>JAZRUQ010000122.1:0-3836 GCA_045652605.1 Erysipelotrichaceae bacterium | reverse complement strand
ACCTTTGGAAAATCACTGGAATCTTCCGCTATCAGCATGACTTCAGGAAAGTGCACAGAAAGATAATAATTCATTCTTCGAAGAAATGCAAGTCCTCCTTCGTTAGTACCGCGATTTTTGTTACCTCCCCAATAAATGTAATTGCTTACAGCGTCAATTCTAAGACCATCCACATGATATTTATCACACCAAAAAGCTGCAGCACTCATCAGAAATGAACGCACTTCCTCTTTCCAAACATTGAAATTCAGCGTTCCCCAAGGGCTTTTTGCATCATGTTCATATGGATATTCATAACATGGCTGGCCATCAAACTGAACCAGACCAAATTCATCTTTCACAAAATGAACAGGCACAAAATCCATGATGACACCTATGCTGTTTTGATGACAAAAATCCACAAAACGCATAAATTGATCAGGAGTACCATAACGGCTTGTACAACTGAACAGACCATGCGGCTGATATCCCCATGAGCCATCAAATGGATGCTCATTCAAAGGCATCAGCTCTACATGAGTAAAATGATATTCCTTCAGATACGGAATCAGAACTTCAGCCAGTTCTTCATAATTCAGCCAGGTTCCATCATCATGACGTCTCCATGATCCAGCATGAATCTCATAAATGTTCATTGGTCGATCAAAGTTCTTTGTACGCTCATTCAACCACATTGCATCATTCCAATGATAATGACTCAAATCACAAATGATACTGCTGTTGAAAGGACGAAGTTCACTGTAAAAGGCATATGGATCCGCCTTGGTCAATCTTGATCCATTCAACGTTTCTACAGAGAACTTGTAACGTTGATTTTGTTTTGCACCTTTAACAAATACACTGAATACAGAATCATGGACTCTTTCCATTCTGTGTTCAGTCCACCAGTTGAAATCACCCATGACAAAAACACTTGCAGCATGTGGTGCCCACACAGTAAAGCGTACTCCATCCTCATTGTTTTCACGCACACAATGTGCTCCAAACAAGCGATATCCTTCGATGCTGTGACCTTCAAGATAACTTTTCAACATCGTTTCTTGTTTCAAGATGATTCCTCCTCTCTAACAAAAAGGCACAGGTTTCCCTGTGCCTTCGTTTTTTTATTTAGACCATTCCTTAGCAGCTTCGTGATAAGCAACTGTCTTTGCCTTAACATCAGCCTTGTCAGCACCCTTGACACAGAAGTAGAACTTGCACTTAGGTTCTGTACCTGATGGACGAACTGCAATCCAGCTTCCATCTTCCAGGTAGTACTTCAGTACGTTAGACTTAACAAAACCTTCCAGAGGCTTAACTTCACCGTTTTCAACATCAGTCTTCAGTTCGAAGTCCTGTACACGAACAACCTTCACACCAGCGATTTCAGCTGGAACATTAGTACGCAGGTTAGCCAGGATGCTCTGAATCTTTTCAGCGCCTTCCTTACCAGCCAGTGAAATAGCAACCTGAGTTTCTTCATAAGTGCCATGTTCTGCATAGCAGTCATTCAGTACATCAACCAGAGTCTTGCCCTTAGCCTGATAGAAGCAAGCAGCTTCAGCCAGCATCAGACATGCCTGAGGAGCATCTTTGTCACGCACAAATGGCGCAATCAAAGAACCATAGCTTTCTTCATAACCGAAGACATAGTTCTTTTCATGAGTTACTTCATACTTGGCAACTTTTTCACCAATGAACTTAAAGCCAGTCAGTGTCTTTTCGCAGACAACACCATACTTGTTGGCAATCTTTTCACCCAGATCACTTGTTACAACAGTGTTGAACATCACTGGATTTTCAGGCATAGTGCCCATTTCAGTATACTGAGACAGAATGTATTCAATCAGAACTGCACCAGACTGATTACCAGTCAGGACAACATATTCACCTTCATGCAGCACTGCAACACCCATACGGTCAGCATCTGGGTCACAAACCAGAATCAGTTCAGCTTCATTCTTCTTAGCATATTCCAGAGCCAGTTCATAAGCTTTCAGTTCTTCTGGGTTTGGAGTCTTTGTATTTGAGAAATCAGGGTCTGGTGAGCACTGTTCAACAACTGGAATGCAGTTATAACCTGTGCGCTTGTAAACTTCCTGTACTGGAATGTTTGCAGTACCATGTTCAGGAGAGAAAACAATCTTCATGTTACCCTTTTCTACTTCAGGATGAATCTGAATCTTCAGAACTTCTGCATAATAAGCTTCATCCACATCTTTACCGATAACAGTAATCAATGCTTCCTGTTCAGCTGAACATTCTGCAACCAGAGCCAGTGGATCTTCTACAGCATTGACTTCAGCGATAACCTGAGAAGCCAGAGCTGGAACCAGCTGACATCCCTTTTCATCATACAGTTTGTATCCATTGTATTCTTTAGGATTGTGAGATGCAGTAATCATGATACCGCCAAAGCAGTTGAAATGACGAACTGCAAAACTCAGTTCAGGAGTTGGTCTCAGACTTTCAAACACATAAACACGGATACCGTTTTTAGCCAGCATCTTTGCAGAATCCATTGCGAATTCATAGCTCATATGACGGTTATCATAACCGATAGCGATACCACGCGCAGCTGCTTCAGCACCATTAGCATTGATGTAGTTCGCAAATCCCTGATTTGCCTTACGGATAGTATGAACATTGATACGGTTGCAACCCACACCCAGCAGACCTCTCATACCTGCTGTACCGAATTCGATATTTGTATAGAATGCGTCTTCGATCTGCTTTTCGTTCAGAGTTTCCAGTTCTTCTCTGAGCTTAGCATCGAGATTTGGATGATTTTTCCAGATTTCATATTGATTCATTTTCCATTCCTCTTTCTATCATTGTTGTATCCATTATACCATGTTCGAAGCCCTTTCACACCACTATTTTTGTTGATTTTGCCCACGACAAACTGTAATATACCGCACAAACTGCTGCTTCACAAATGGAACCTGCGCTTCAATAGTCCATCCTGTTTCTTCCAGCATTCCCCTCATCGAATCAACACTGAACAGCACCAGTTCATCCGCCATTTTACGACATCCTGAAAGCAGTTTTTTCTGTGTCAGATCATCCACATTTTCCATCACTCCATAAGGAATATCCAGAATCGCACAGTCGGCATGCTCATCACTCATTGTCATATCCATGCATGTTACGACTTCAGGATAGCCATAATAAGCACAGTTTTTATTGGCATCTGATGCAATTGGAGGATTCATTTCAATTCCTTTGATGTCATATCCAAGTTGAAGACCTTCCAGTACAACAGTCCCTACTCCGCAGCATGGGTCTATCAGTGTACGTGAACGATCATTTCTTCCTGCCAGCGATATGGCAACACGTGCCAGTCGTACAGGCAATGAGTATGTATAAGAGTGAGGCTTGTTCTGATGTTTCAGCCAGCGCTTCTCCATTTTCTCTGCTAGCCCAAAATACCATCTCCCCCTATGATGAAGAATCCCGTAAAGAATTTTGGGTTCATACAAGGAAAAATCCCCTTCAATCGCATTGCCGCAACGTCTGCACAAAGACAGCTGAAGGTCATACTCTACATTTGTACGTTTGCCAAGAAAGATTACTTTGTAGACATCACTTTCCATATGCAGCTTTTCCACCTCATCCACTAAACCATCAGGCGAATCTGATGAAGCCAGAATTGTCATTTTTTCATGCATAAAGGGTGAATGTTCACCTGAAACATCCACATCACTAATCAGCACTTTCTCATTGATTTCTACACCAAAAAGATGTTTGCACTCCAGTGCAAACAACATCTGATCCATTTCTCTATAATTAAAGATATAAGCATATTTCATATTTCTATTTTACCATAGAAAAAGACTGAATGTTTTACCATTCAG
>JAZRUQ010000121.1:0-2025 GCA_045652605.1 Erysipelotrichaceae bacterium | reverse complement strand
AGCAGTTTCTGATCTGGTGTATTGTAATGAACATCCCCTGTCGCAACAACGATCTTACCGAGTTTTTCTGCGGTTGTTACGATGTTGCTTAAAATGTCTTTTAAACGATCAAAGGATGGAACGACATGATTTTCAACCTGTGGTCGATAGTTTTCCAGAGGCTGAATTTCAACGTAGTCATAAAATGAAAGTGCATCTTCCAGCTCTTGTTGAGAGCGATTTGCGGCAATTTCAAAGATTTCACCGTTGTAACATGCAGTTCCAAACAACAGATTCTCTCTGTCTTTCATCAGCTCTGTACGTAAGATACGTGGTTCCGCCATGAATTCTTCTCCATTGGATTTGGAGTTGGCCTTGCCAAACAAAGCCAGTGTTTTTGTATGAGATGTCGTAATCAGCTGGAACAGTCGTTTCAGACCTGGCTTGTTTTTAGCAAGCACAGTGATGTGACGTTTCATGACCTTAATGTATGCATCATCAGACTGAAGTGCATCCAGATCAGAAATTGTCAGTGCACCACGTTTTTTGCAGTCCTGAATCATCAGCATAAACACATCAGAGAGCACCTTGGCATCATAATCTGCACGATGTGCGACATCTTCATCATAAGCAACGCGATAATGGCGTGCGATGTTGCCTAAACGATAGGTTCTTCTGTCTTTATGGATTGCACGAGCCAGATCCAATGTATCAATGACAGGATTTTTCAACGGTTCTCTGCCTAAACGTTTCAATTCAGCATTAATAAAACCATAGTCAAAGGTTGCATTATGGGCAACCAGGACACTGTCCCCAATAAAATCCAGAATCTGATCAATAACTTCGCTGATTTCTGGTGCATTAGCCACAACAGCGTTGGTAATGTTGGTCTTTTCTGCAATAAAAGCATTGATTGGTACTGGCGGCTTAATGAAGGTCTGCATGGTGTCAATGATTTCACCATTCTTCAGTTTTACACCACCAAATTCAATCGTATGGTCATTGTTGTTGGAAAGGCCTGTTGTTTCCAAGTCATAGATACAGTAAACTGCTTCATCCAGTTTCGTATCAACAGGATTTCTTAAAATGGTCAGATGGTCATCGACCATGTTCATTTCAACCCCATACAACACTTTAAAATCACGCTCAGGATCTTTCTTGCGGCATGCTCCACATGCACTTTGTGCCTGTGGGAAAGCCTGAACAACCATATGGTCTGTAACAGCTACAGCCTTATGACCATACTCAAAGGCCTGAGTAATCAGATCCTTGACTTCACAGACACCATCCATTTCTGACATATTGGAATGAAGATGCAGTTCAACACGTTTCTGTTCAGCAGTATCCTGTTTTTTCTTCTTACCTTCTGTCTTGATGATTTGTTCTGCAGTAAAAGTCACTTCCTTGGCAAAGGTATCATAGGCCATACGCCCGTAAAAATTGCAGGTGTCACCTTTTTTGATCGACTCTATATCTTCTTTAGAGGTATATCGACCTTCAAAACGTTTTACAGACAAAGCATCTGTATCGTCAAAGACCATCAGAGTCTGAATCAAAGTACCTTTTTTAGTTGTAATTGTATTGATGTCAAAGACAGTTCCTGTAAACTGAATCTGATCAATTTCATCTTTCAGCTGTGAAATCGTGACTTTTTCATAATCTTCATATTTCAGTTTCTTAGGTCGTTTAAAATCTGTATTTTCCTTGACCACAACGGAAACTGGTGCTTCCACCTGCGGCAATGCCATCGTCTTGTTGACAAGCTCAACCTGACGTGTCACAAACTGAATTTCTACATCAATTCCATAAGAACGTAAAAATTCAGTCAACTGATGATGAAAGCTTTGTGCTTCATCTTTTACATCAGAATTCGGGCACAAGCATTCAATGTGATTTTGTTTCACAGTTAAAAAGAGTTCATTCATATCACGATGAAGAACTTCTTTCTGGAAATAATTGAAATACTTGTTGATTTCAACTGTTCCCAATGTATTCTTTCTGCATCTTAAATCCAATGCAAGTTCACATGGCAAAAGAGCATTCAAT
>JAZRUQ010000120.1:0-4786 GCA_045652605.1 Erysipelotrichaceae bacterium | reverse complement strand
GTTCTGTCTGAATATGAGTTCAATGGCTGTGTTTTTGAAAAAGTGAATTTCAATCAGCAGGATTTTAATCACTGCACCTTGATTGACTGTGTGTTTGATCATTGTGATTTATCCAATGTGGATATGAGTACTTCATGTTTAAGACGTGTAGAATTCAGACATTGCAATCTGGTGGGCATGGATGCTTCTATCTGTGTGATGGAAGATGTCCTGTTTATTAGATGCAATGCAAGATTATCCAACTTATCCAACTCTCAGATTAAAAACTGTGAATGGAAAGAAAACCGTATGGATGAATGCAGTATGAATGATTGCAGAATCAAGGGGCTGACTCTGGATCACTGTGTGTTTACAGGAGCTGAATTTCTGCATACATCATTAAATAAAATCGACTTCAGTACATCTGTGATTGAAGGAATTGCCTTGTCTGGACCTGAGTTGAAAGGGATTATTGTATCGCCCTATCAGGCAGTGGATCTGGCAAAAATATTAGGTATCGTGGTTAAAGAATAATTTCACAAACTTATCACAATACGTTCATTTTTCTTACACATGATAAGAATATAATGTAATCGTCAAATAAGGATATTTGAACATTTCTTTCCCCCGTACAATGGCGAAAGCCAGAATAAAAAAAGATTCGGTGCACACCGAATTTTTTTATGCTTTTTTCTGGTATAATTTCAGAAAAGAGGACATGAATATGAACGAAATGATGAAAAGAAAATATGCCCATATGCTGGCAACTGTTGGATTGAACATTCAGCCAAATCAGAAAGTACTGGTTGAAGCTTGTGTAGAAGGCTATGAGTTTGCCAATATCTTTGCAGAAGAAGCTTATAAGGCGGGAGCTTCTGAAGTTCAGATTTTCTATCTGGATCAGACTTATCTGAAAACCAAGGCAAAGTATCAGTCTGCAGAAGATGTGCGTGAAATCAAACCATGGCAGCATCAGATGTACCAGAGCATTCTGGATGAAGGCGCATGTACTTTGCGTCTTTTAGGGGTAAATCCTAAACTGATGGAGGATGCAACTGAAGCGCAGGCTAATTCGATTTTTGGTTGGATCGATGGTATGCGCAATATTATGCGCAAGGCTTCTAGAGATTATCATACACAGTGGGTGATTGCGACCATTCCGACAATGTCATGGGCAACATTGCTTTTTCCAGATATGGAGCCGCATGCAGCTTTAGATCATCTTTGGGATGTGCTGATGAGTCTGTGCTATATCACAGAAGATAACGATCCAAAAGAAGTCTGGGAAAGCAGAAACAGGATGAAGGCAGAAATGGGCAAGAAACTGGATGACATGAAGCTCAAAAAACTTCATTACACTGCATCCAATGGAACAGATTTGTACGTTGAATTAACTGAATTCAGCAAGTTTGCTGCAGGTGTTTCCAATCCATATGTTTCGTATAATCCAAACATTCCAACAGAAGAAATTGCAACTTCTCCATATAAATATGGGACTGAAGGTGTTGTCTATGCAACTCGACCTTTGATTTTGGGTGGGAAGAAGATTGAAAACTTTGGATTCCGCTTTGAAAAAGGAAAAGTTGTAGAAGTGCTTGCGGATGAAGGCAAGGAAATGCTGGAAAGTCTTGTCGCAACAGACGAAGGTTCTGCATATTTGGGTGAAGCAGCGCTTGTTCAGTATGATTCACCAATTTCTCAAAGTGGTTTGGTGTATTATGTGACTTTGATTGATGAAAATGCGAGCTGTCATTTGGCTTTAGGCCGTGCATTAGGTGGGTCAGAAAAGACAAAGGGTTTGTTTAACGATTCATCCATTCATATTGATTTTATGATGGGAACTGCTGATATGAACATTGATGGTCTGAATGATCAGGGAATATGGGTTCCAGTGTTCAGAAATGGCAATTTTGTGATTTGATGCCAGGATTCAACACTGTTCAGAGAAAAAAAAGAAATCCAGAGTGCAGTACGTGCCTCTGGATTTTGTTGTTTCATGAGGTGTGGATTGAAAGTAATTTTAATATCTTGAAAAGAGTAAAATGCAAATCTCTTTTTTACAGTACTTTTCGATATGTTATAATAAAAAAAAGAATACAAATCATGATTGTTTTTGCATTAGAGAAATAATACACCCTACAATACCGATTAGCTCAAACAATGACGCTATTACTGCAGCTTCATTGAATGATATTGTGTCGAATTGACACTGGAAAGGAACAGGATCAGTTGCTGGTCCGGGTGAAACTATGAAATTTATAGCAGTGTGCAGCTTCGGCGTTGGATCTTCTATGATACTTCGCATGTCCATTGAAAAGGCGGTACGTCGTCTTGGAATTGAGGCAGAAGCAGAAAACATTGACATTTCCAGTGCAAAAGGTCTTCCTTGTGATGCCGTTTTTACATCGATTCAGATTGCTGAAGAAATAGGAGACAGTTGGAATGTCCCTGTGTATGGTGTTCAGCGTTATATGGACGTTGAAGAAGTCACTCGAGCAGTTCAGAAATACCTGAATGAGCATCCACAATAGGAGGAAGCTTTATGGAATTTGTATTGAATTATGTTATTGATAATGTGTTTAAAAATACTCCTGTTTTGATGGCTTTGATTGTTGCCTTTGGTCTGATTCTCAATAAAAAACGCTGGGATGAAGTGCTGAAAGGTGCTTTTCTGGCGGCAATCGGTATGACCATCATCAATCTGGCTGTTGATATCTTGATTGGTGCAGTCGTTCCTGATGCTTCACTGACAGGAATCGCAACATCAGGTGAAGGGCAGACAACCAGCGATGCCGCTTTCTTAGCGAATTTTGGCGGCCTTGTAGGCTTGGCCATGTTTTTTGGAATGATTCTTCATTTGCTGATTGCGAAGTTCACTCCAATCAAAACTGTCTTCTTAACAGGTCATATGCTGTTCTGGTTCCCGTTTTTGTTTGTAGCAGCGGGTGTTGAATCAGGATTGAGTGAAGGGATGACAATTGCAACAGCAGCGATTTACTCAGCTTTGTACTGGTCCATCATGCCATGGATTTTAAGAAAATATGTGTTTGCAGTGATAGGGGATGATTCCTTTACTTTAGGACATCCATCAGGAATTCTGGCTTTGATTGCAGGAGCCGTTGCCAAGAAGTTTGGTGATACTTCCAAATCAACAGAAGATCTGAAGCTTTCCAAGAGATTCTCATTCTTCCGCGAAATTGCGATTACCGGATCCATTGTCATCTTTATCGTGTATCTGATTGTTGGATTCGTCTTTAAGGATGCGTTGTATGCATCGGGTGGAAGCATTATTTTCTATGCACTTGAAAAAGGATTTATCTTTGGTGCAGGGCTGACTGTGCTGCTGCAAGGTGTCCGTATGTTGATTGGACAGATTGTGCCAGCCTTTGAAGCTGTTTCTGCAAAACTGATCAAAGGTGCACTTCCCGCTTATGATGCACCAATTCTCTTTAATTTCAGGCCTAATGCAGCGATCATTGGTTTCCTTGTTTCTCTGGTTGCCTCATCCATCGTGCTTGTTGTCTGCAACATCTTCAATGTCTTTGGGGTTGCACTGATTCCATTGATTGTGACCTGCTTCTTTGAATGTGGAGCTGCTGCAGTTATTGCGGAAGGTCAAGGCGGATTGAAAGGAACCATTATAGGTACTGCAGTTGCATCCATCGTTATGGTTGGTCTTGTGGGGATTTCTGCGATGATGTTTAGAAATACGATTCAGTACTGGCTGCTGGTTTCAGGTGGAAATGACTTCTCGTTGTTTGGACCAATTGCACGAATCATCAATAACCTGCTGGCTGGCTTGTTCTAGGAGGGACTGTTATGGGATACGAACGTTATTTTGATCATATTCTGACACTTTTGAATGAAATCAAAGTGCAGGAAGAACAGTCGATTCATGAAGCTGCAAAGCTTGTCGCAAAGACCATCATGAAAGGTTCCATTGTTCAGGCCTTTGGAAGCGGTCATTCTCGAGCTGCAGCTATGGAAATTTCTCAACGTGCCGGAGGTTTAGTTCCTGTCAAGCTTCTGGATGAACCGTCTCAGGGACGCTATGAAAAAGTTAAAGGCCTTGGTACAACGTTTATGCAAGAAGTGGATGTGCGACCTGGCGATTGTTTTATCGTTATTTCCAACTCTGGAAGCAATCCTTTGCCAGTTGAAATTGCTGCTTGTGCTAAAAAAGTAGGATGCAGTGTGATTGCAGTGACTTCAAAGGCTGTGGCAAATCAGAAAGAAGGGGTTCATCTTCATGATTATGCCGATGTGGTGCTGGATCTTCACAGTTGTGAGGGCGATGCAGCCATCGAAGTTGAAGGGGTTCGCAGCAAGGTGTGCGGTACATCCAGTGTCTGTGCCGATGTTATTTTGAACAGTGTGATGCTGGAAGCGATTGAAATTATGGTGGAACAGGGATATGAACCGCCGGTACTGTTAAGTGGGAATGTTGAAGGTGGCATGGAATATGGACGCAAGCTGGTCATGCGTTATATGGACCGTCTGCTTAGAAATCACACATACTATTATTAGAGGTGTTTTATGCGTAAATTGCTTGTTGCCCAGACTGTTGTTTTACCGGATCGTCTTTTGACTCCGGGTGCAGTGCTGGTTGAAGACAATGTCATTGTCAAAGTTGGCGGTTGTCTTGAAAATGAAGTGTTTGATGAAATGGAAGACTTTGGTGATGCAATTCTTTCACCAGGGTTCTTTGATATCCATATTCATGGCTGTGTGGGGCAGCTGCCTGAAGAAAGTGCAGAAGCAGTACTTCATCTTTCTCATTTTCTGCCAAGTACAGGCACAACTTCAT
>JAZRUQ010000119.1:0-2836 GCA_045652605.1 Erysipelotrichaceae bacterium | reverse complement strand
TCCAATCGACCATTATGATCAAAATCAGTAATATAGAAGAAAGTGTACGGAGAGGTTACTGGCTCACCTGGTCCATCTACATATGTGATTTTCCAGACATCTTTGTTTTTAACTATGATTGAAATCTGAGAATCAATTGAGTCATCGTATTTCTTATGAAAAAATGCAGCAAAAAGATGTTGTCTCTGATCCTGAAGCTTTAATTCAATGGTGCAAGATGAAACTGGGTGCTTTGCAGCAGGAACATTTCCTTGTGGTATTTCTGGATTCTCGTAATGCAGTACAAGGATATAAAGTTCTGTTTACGGGGACTTTGAATTCATCACTTGTTCATCCACGTGAAGTTTTTAAAGAAGCTTTGAATGTTTCTTGCAGCAAAATCCTTGTTGTTCATAATCATCCATCTGGCAGCATTGAGCCAAGCGCTGCAGACCTTATGGTGACAGAGAATCTTGTGAATTCTGGGAAAATGATGAAAATCCCTGTGATAGATCATCTGATTGTATCAGGAAATGATTATTTCAGTTTTTGTGAACATGGTCTGATGGAATAAGTCATTTGACTTAATTCGAGCTTTTCTGCGTTTTTCTGCTTATATACTTGAAGCAATGAAGGAGAGGTTTGTATGTCAACTGTAGTAATGATGACAAGTGGAAAAGGTGGAGTAGGGAAATCAACTGCTACAGCCTCATTGGCGATGGCTTTATGCAGGTTGAATAAAAAAGTATTGTGCGTGGATATGGATCTTGGACTGCGCAATCTGGATGTGGTGCTGGGACTGGAGAATCGTCTTTTATATGATATGAAAGATATCGCTGCAGGACGTTGTACATTGGATCAGGCTTTGGTGCAGGACAAAAGAATACCGAATCTGTATCTGCTTTCTGCATGCAGGAATCTGAATCTTGATAAACTTCGTCAAAGTGATGTTCATCGTATCATCAGTCAGTGCAGAGAGTATTTTGATGTCATTCTTCTGGATTGTCCTGCTGGAATTGAACGAGGATTTCAATATGCGATGAGTTGTGCTGACCAGGCCTATCTTGTGGTTCTTCTGGACATTACTTCTTTGATGGATGCAGATCGTGTTGCGGGTATCTTGTTGAGAAATGGTTTTGATCAGATTCAGCTCATTATCAATCGTGTGAATCCTGTTTATATAAAAAATAAGATTCAATGTACGATCGATGAAGCTCAGAATTATCTGAGTCTTCCTTTAGGTGGGATTGTTTACGAGGATTCTGAATGCATTCGTGCCATGAATTATGGTCATTTATCTGTTCCATGTTCAGATTTGACAAAACGCTGTTTTGATGTGATCGCACGACGTTTTTTAGGTCAAGATACTCCAATACCGAAATACATAAAGAAAAGCTGGCTTAAGTTGCTTCAGCATGATTTCTGAAAAGATGCATATGCTGAAGTGGAGGGGTGTTCATGAGGAGCAGAAGAGATTTTTATGTGAGAAAAACACGGATGTCCAAAGAAGAAAAGTCATGGTTCAGTCATATGATAGGTTCTTTGTTTTCGCTGGTGACACTTTTTATGTGTTGTACTGCAGTTGTTTTATCTGGGCAGATCTATGCTGCAGGAGGTTTTGACCCTGTAATAGAGAAGTGGAATGAAGTGTCGGATTCATTGAATTTAACAGAATTGAAAGAGTGGATTTTTCTTGAAAAATGGATCAGTGGCCAGGTTCTTCAGGTTTCTGCAAACTCCTATCAGTTGATAGAAAATCAAATGTATGAGGTAGCGGACCATGAGGTAGTTGCGATTGATGATGGGGTTGTAATCTACTGCACAAAGCAGAATGATTCCATGATGGTGATGGTGCGACAGGACAATGGGTTGATTGTGACGTATGGTCAGTTGAATGAGGTGTTCTGCAGTGAGGATGATCGTGTTTTAGCAGGTTCAGTCTTAGCGAAGGTACACAATCAGGTTTACCTGGATTTCTCATGGCAGGGTGAGTCCATCTCTTATGAAGAAGCAATTGCATTTGAAAATTGAGATATCGATGATGACCCTTCTTGTCTGGTGGAGTCTTTTGATGCTTCGCGCAGAAAGGTGGGTCTTTTTCTGTTATGGCATTATGGTGCTTCATGAGTTTGCCCATGTGATGGTCGCAGCGATTCTGCATTGTCCAACAGAAAAAATAGTTATCTATCCCTTTGGGTTATGTGCAGAAATCAAAAAGACGGAGCTGCTGTCCTTTTCTAATCGTCTTTTTTTATATGGTGCAGGAGCATGTGCACATCTTGTTGTGTCTGGTGTTCTTTTTCTGTTGAAAAGTTGGCAGCTGATTTCTGCGCTGATGTTTGAATATATGATTCAGATAAATGTGAATTATCTTCTGTTTAATCTTATGCCTGTATATCCGCTGGATGGATATCAGATTTTACTGAGCTTTCTATATCTGTTTTTGCCTTATCGTTATGCCTTGTATCTTTCTGAATTGATTTCAATTCTGATGGTGTATCTGTTTCTGATAATAAGTCCATTAAGAGTTGTTGCTTTAATGAGTGGATTGATCTTATTGGGAATCAATGTATTCAGGTGTTTGAAATTAAAGCAGGAAATGCATTGTTTTTATCTGAAACGATATCTTTTTCCTGTTGAAGCACCCTGTAAAATCCATCGGATTGAAGATTGTTTTGTCTATTGCAGGAACATCATTGCAAAAGAAAATGAGATATTGAATGAAAAAACACTGCTCAAAAAAATTCTGAAACTTTAGCCAAAGTACAAACATTTAAAGAAATGTATGATATAATTTAACGTGGAAGCGAGGGATTTATGTTGAAAAAAATCACACTTTTGATCCTCAGCACAATTT
>JAZRUQ010000118.1:0-5134 GCA_045652605.1 Erysipelotrichaceae bacterium | reverse complement strand
GACAAGATAGCCTTCATCCACATGATATTTGAAAAGATTGTTGGAATACTTTCCCTGTCTTCTTCCACATACTGAAATCAGATGATTCCTTGCATGATGATATTCTCTGTACCATTGCTCATGAGAAATATCGGTTGTTGTTCTTAGCTTACAAAGCTTCTCACCTCCAAAGCAGCAGTACCTCATTGGTCTTTCCATGACTTGAAGTGTTCTATTCTTTTTGAAGATGAGCAGTGACAGTTGATTCTTAAGTATTTTTCTTTCAGGTTTTAACACCTGTACTTCCTTAAGATAATCCTGTCTTGTCTGTTTACCAGCTTTTGTCTTATCGATGAGCTTTTGGATCTGTTTATCTAGTTTACCAATCTTCTTCTGTTTCTCATCGATTTTCATTTCGATTCTTTTCAGCTGTTGTTTCTTCTGTTTCAGCCATAACTGATGATGTTCATAGTTTGCCTTTAAAAGTGATTGAGCTTTCGATAGACAGGACAAAGGAAAATAATCATTAGTACCATACAGATGTTTAAGTTCTTTATGAATCTCACTTGATTTGATATACACACCCTTGTTTTTCAAAGACAGGTACTTATAAGCTTTATGAAGCATCGAATTATACAGCACTTGATCATTCTTTATCGCTGATGCATCTTTTTCATCAAGTTCATGATAATAGAAACGATTGGATCGTGTTACAGTCTTCATAAGCTAAATCCCCCTAAGAAACAAAAAAGAAGAAGTCTTTGGCATCCAACTCAACCTATTCAATTCAGTATGCGTATATGCCAATAACTTCTTCTTTTGAGTGATTATAGATTACCATAAGCCCTACATGGTTTCAAGTGGGGTCATTTTCATGAATTCTAGAATACTTTCCTATTCAAAGAAAAAAGGCTTTTACAAGCCTTATTCTACAGATTCAAGAATCGACATCAGAACTGACATGCACAGCTTTGATGAACGTTCAACCATTTCACCAAATTCTGAAACACCATTTTCCAGACTGTCTGAAACAGATTTGATTAACAGTGAATCTACACCATTGCGGATGCAGGTCATAATGATAGCTGCAGCTTCCATTTCACAGATTTCACAATCAAATGTTTCAGCCAGATAACGTCTTTTATCCACAGGTTCAATGAACTTATCACCAGATGCACAAGATACGGCACGAAGTTCCGGGAACTTTTTAAGAGCCAGATCAACATACTTCTGAGTTGCAGGCAGATGAATGCTGTCAAATTCTGCATAACGCCCTACTGGATAGCCATCATAGTCTGATGTATCAAATTCATAGTGTACTGCATCCTTTACAACAACAGTTTCTGTTGCCTTCATTTCTGGTACCAGACCACCAACTACACCATAGTTGACAATCAATTCAACATCAAATCCAGTAATCAGAAACTGTGCTGCAGCAGCTGCACTGATTTCACCAGCACCGCTTTGCACAACATACAGTTCATGTCCTTTTACATCAGATTTGTAGACTGTGTAAGCATTTTTCTTGAACACTTCCATTGAATCGCCATGTTCATTCAAAAGCTGTTTCATTTCGTCGACAATTGCGACAATCATACCAATTTTCATTTTTTATCTCCTTCTTATTATATTCATCTGTGAGGGTTTCACCCCAAATGATGATACATATTCAAATTGCTGATAAGGTTCAAATCCACATTTTTTCTGTACTTTCGCTGAGGCAATATTTTCATTGAAATTGCCACACATCAGAAAATCATAGTTCTGATCATGAAAACACCAATCAATAACACACTGAACTGCTTCACTCATCAGCCCTTGATTCCAGTACTCTTTTGATAAGACATACCCTATTTCCCTGCCCGTAAGATCATGAAGCTCTTCACCGGCATATTGTCTTAAATTTTCAAGTCCTAAAGACCCAATTGTCTTCTGATTTTCTTTCAGCACCAGCGCAAATGTTTTCTTTCCCTCAATAAAGCGTTTTAAGATTGCCCGGCTTTCTGATTTAGATTCATGATGAGACCACCCAGCTCTTTCTCCTACGCCCTCTACGCTGGCATATTCAAAGAAATCATCCAGATCCGAGTACTTCCAGCCTCTTAAAATCAGACGATCTGTTTCAAGTACAACATGAGTTAAATCAACCTTTGCGTTCATATCTATTCTTTCTATTGATTTTTCAAATCAAATGCAATACTTCCACGTGTTCCTGTAACACAGACTTGTGCTGCAGCACCATTGATCATGACCATTCTAGGATACGTATGACCAATATCAGCTTCCATGATGACAGGACACTCAACAGCCATCTTGAAGGCATCCTCATAACTCATCCCAGTTTCAGAAGATGGAAACAAGACTCTTCCTGCAATAAGTAGATCCTGACTTCTGAAAGCTCCCATGCTTTTCATCTGAAGCAGTGTACGATAGACATTCTCAGCACTCATCGCAAAAATATCAAAGTACCAGATCAGCGTTTCAGACTGATAGCGTTCAATAAACTCTCTGGTACCATCATATGGTGTTCCAAACAAGTCCTTCAAAGAATCAAGACAGCCACCAATACAACGCCCTGTCACATTCAAATCACCAGAGAAAGACTTCCAGTGATTTTCTGTTTCATAAACTGCAGGGCCTTTTCGAAACTGAGGATCACAGTACTTCAGACTTTTCTGTACAATGTTTTTTCCCTGCAGGACTTCAAGTGGTGCCATCAGCCATTCAGGAAGTTCATCCAGATCAAATGAGCCAGCATTAGCACCATACAAAGTAGCCACATCATATTTTGTGGTCAAAACATAAAGAAGCGATGTCGGATCAGAGTAACCCATCATCCATTTCGGATTTTCTGCAAGTTCTTCAAAATTCACATAAGGAAGCATTTCAATCAGAAAATCGCCTCCGGCAGCACATAACAAGGCCTTTACTGAATCATCTTTATGCATCAAAGAAAGTTCATCAGCACGCTGTCTGCCTGTTCCTGAGCGCAGATCATTCACTTCAACCAAAGAACCAAGCTTTATCCCAAACCCCTGATTTTTCAGCTGAGTGATTGACTGATTGAATTCTTCCAGCTTTCTTCCAACACCTGCACTAGGTGCAAACACACCCAATACATCCTTCTTTTCTATAAATCTTGGAAATTTCATTTTCTTTACCAAGAAAGCAGCTTATTCAGCTGCTTCCAGTGCAATTTTCATCATGTTAGTGAAAGAATTCTGTCTTTCTTCTGCAGTTGTTTCTTCATGAGTAACGAAACTGTCAGAAACTGTCAAAAGACATGCAGCTTTCTTTCCCAGCTGGTGTGCATTGTGGAACAACGCAAAACTTTCCATTTCACAAACCTTAGCACCGTAAACATTTACGATTTCATCGATATAATCATTAGATCCTTCACGATAGAAAACATCTGAGCTGTGAATTCCAGTTTCAGCCATAGGAATATTCAATTCTTTTGCAGCTGCACGAAGCTTTTCATTCAATTCCATAGATGGTTCATTAGTTGGCTTATCATAACCATTCTGAACTTTTGCATAGCTTGATTCAGAATAAGCATGAGTTCCCAATACTACATCATAAACATGAAGGTCTGCTGTGTAGCATCCGCATGATCCAATACGAATGATGTTTTCTACATCATACTGACTGAACAGTTCATAAGAATAGATACCAATACTAGGCATACCCATTCCACTTCCCATAACAGAAATTTCTTTTCCTTTGTATGTTCCAGTGTATCCAAACATGTTTCTTACAGTGTTGAACTGAACTGGATTTTCCAGGAATGTTTCTGCGATAAATTTAGCGCGCAGAGGATCACCTGGCATTAAAACAGTTTTTGCGATCTGCCCTTTAACAGCGGCATTATGTGGTGTAGACATAAATGTTCCTCCTAAAATATAGATTTATTATATCATAGAACACACGTATTTGTATCCATCTTCACATATAAGCTTTACAAAATACTTTTTTGACTGAACTGCATGATTTTTACCTGTATTCCATCAACTGAACAAAACACGACAAAAGGAGTTCTCAGACCTGCAGAAATGAAAACTCCTCTTTTTATTCTATCAATATTGACTCATTTGATAGTCCTTCTGAAAACAGTTTATTTATTTTCAATAACAGACACTACATTAAATCCACGTGTAGTCAGAACCTGCTTCATTGCAGTAGCTTCCGCATCACGGGCACGAATGACAACATCAACAATTCCAGGATAATGATAAACTGCCAGATTCGTAATGCTGGCTTTCTGATCAAAGAAGCACTGTGCAACTTCAGCCAGAATCCCTGGCTTATCTTCAGTTACTTCAATCACATAACGTGTACCTGCTTCATAGTACCCTAAAAGATCTACAAACGCATCAAAGACATCATTATGAGTAATGATTCCGGCAACTTCATCCTTATCTACAACAACCAGGCAGCCTACTTTGTTTTTTCTCATGACGACGGCAGCTTCTTCCAAAAGAACATCTGGTGAAATTGTAATGACATTTTTAATCATGACATCTTCACATTTAGTCTTGGAAAGCAGATAATTCAATTCATAAATGGACAATGATGTTGCTTTTGATGGTGAATGTTCAGAAATGACACCTTCCGTCACTAAACCCACAAGATGTTTTCCTTCCACAACTGGAAGACGGTGGAAACCATGTTCTGCCATGATATCCAAAGCTGTAGAAATGGCAGTATCCTTGCTGATGCAGTAAGGATTTGCAGTCATACGATTACGCACATACATACTACCCTTATCCTCCTAAATACGCTTTCTTGATTTCATCCGAAGCAGCCAGTTCTTCTCCTGTACCGCTCAAGACAATTTTTCCTGTTTCCATAACATACGCACGATGGGCAATCTGAAGCGCCATACGGGCATTCTGTTCAACCAGAAGAACCGTTGTTCCCTGTTGGTTGATTTCTGTAATGATGGAGAAGATTTCTTTTACAAGAAGTGGCGAAAGCCCCATACTAGGCTCATCCAGAAGCAGAAGCTTCGGTTTTGCCATCAAAGCTCTACCCATCCCAAGCATCTGCTGCTCGCCTCCAGAAAGTGTTCCAGCCATCTGTTTCCTGCGTTCATTCAGACGTGGGAATCGCTCATACACCTTCTTCATATCTTCTTCAATGCCTTTTTTATCTT
>JAZRUQ010000117.1:0-5408 GCA_045652605.1 Erysipelotrichaceae bacterium | reverse complement strand
AATGCTTCCATTCAATAACCATGTCACCTCCAGATAGCTCTTCACTTTTTCCTCCTTTCAGCTAAAGCATAGCGGATTCGGCTTTCATAAAATGTAGAAAAAAAAGAGCCCGAAGGCTCTTGAATGTTATTCTGTTTCGATGCATCCATATCCGCCGTCTTTTCTTTTATAGACGACAGAAATTGCATCTGTATCAAAATCAGTATAAATGAAGAAACTATGTCCCAGCATTTCCATTCTCATGATTGCTTCATCCACATCCATGGCTTCTGCACGAACACGTTTTGTACGTACAACTTCATCCACTTCAACTGGATCATCCGCTTCAATTTCTTCCACAAAGGACACAGCCAGCTTTTCCTTATGTCTTCTTGAAAGACGTGTTTTCTGTCTGCGAATCTGATCTTCCAGCTTATCAATCGCTAAATCAACAGCAGCATACAGGTCAGGATGCATGACTTCCGTTCTAAGAATACCCAGCTTTGTAGGAATGGTTACCTCAATTTTCTGTGCATTCGGATAGACTCTGGCAACAACTCGTGCCGTTGTCTCTTCATCAATCATGAAATACTTTTTGAGAAAGGACAGCTTTCCTTCAATCTTTTCTCGCATTCCATCCGTGATGGTCACGTTTTTACCAATAATTTCAAACTTCATATCGTTGTCCTCCTTGACACTTTCAGTATAAGACACATGCTTCAAGAAAACTATTCTTTAAGAAATTTTTATTTATGGTATAATGATGATGTAGGCGGTTTATAGATGATTTACGAAGAAGTTGACAACATTCTGGTAACAGATGAGTTCAACTTCTTTTTCTGTGAAGTAATGTCTCAAGGCTTCAACCATGTTCTGAGCATGGGCTGCAGATTCAAGGCCCTTTGCCATTTTTCCATCACCGTCAGAAAAATAATCCATAAAATCAAACCCTAATGCAACATGTTCAACACCTATGCGATCTGCAATGTAGCGTGCATGCTGCGCAAGATGCTCAGCATCCTGCTTTTCTTTCTCTGTTGAAATGAAGTTCACAAAACCATTCATTCCAATCAGACCACCTGTTTTGCCAATCAGATCTATCTGATCATCTTTCAGATTACGTGGTGCATTGCACAATGCACGAGCATTGGAATGAGTTGCAAACACTGGTTTAGTTACAACTTTCATAATGTCATAAAAAGCATCATCTGATGCATGAGAAACATCCAGCAGGATGTTTTTTTCTTCCATCAACGCAATAACTTCTCTGCCCAGATCAGTCAATCCGTATTCCGCATTTCCTTTTGCCCCTTTTGCCAGAGCATTGGCTTCGTTCCAACAAAGCGATGCAATCAGAACATGATGATCCTTCATAAACTGTACCCACTGTTCAGGATTGTCCTTAACCCCGCACATTCCTTCAACAGTCATAAAGACTCCAGTCTTTGTCTTGAAATCTTCTGCAGTTTTCAGCAGTTCAACATCGCTGTTTTCAATCATTTCAAGGGCATGATCCATCATTTCCTTCATCTGTTCCAAAGTCTGAGAACCATCAAAATAATTTGCAATTGAACAATATGCAACTTCCCCTGCTTTTAGTTTAGACAAATGTTCAGTTTCAAAACGTGTTTTATCTTCTTTATGTTCCAGAAGATCAAACGCAATATCTGCATGAAGATCAGCAAGTTTCATCTTTATCCTCCTGGGCATGTGAAATCAGCCACTTGTACAAGACAACCATGGAATAGGTATCCATTCCACAGTATTCTGACAGACGCTGTTTAAGTTCTTCTTCATTGTCTGCCTGCTTTTTATCCATCATGCGCCATGAATACACAGCATCCATACCATGATGAATGGATAAATCCTGATAAGACAGCGAATCGCTGAACACAGAAAGCAGAACCTTCAGAGAATACAATCCTCTCATGCGCACATCATAGACCATCCCCAGCTGAAATGGCACAGCCAGATCAACCATTGCATCACAGATGCGATCAAGTCCTTTGCGATAATGCGGGAACTGTTCAGCCAGTTCTTTCAAACGGATTTTTTCTGCTCCGTCCGCATTGAACGCAACCACACTGCCTGCACTTCCAATATCATGAATCAGATTTTCAATGAATTCCTCACGACAATCCTGTGTACCGATAAAATCATGATGAGTCAATGATCCATCTTCTTTCAAAATATGAATTGAATATTCAAAACATACAACAGAAAATGGTTTTAACCCTTTGTATGGTGGAACAGCATAAGTGTCCCACTCAAAATCAATAAATGCGACAGGGAACTTGATATTTTCATCCAGCCACATCTTTAATGGAAGACGATCAACATAAAGTCCTCCATTTCGAGAAGCCATAATCTGAGCAAACTGCTGACGTGTTCCTTCTACTCTTTCAAGATCAGCATCTTTCAGTTTAGTCAGGCCTTCTTTAGCCATGTCATATTTATATTGTGATGAAACCAACGTTAGAATGGAATCATCATCTTCTTGTTTTTCATTTGGGAAACATGTGTCATAGTATGGACATTTTGTACGACGCACGCACTTTTTTGTGCGAATTGAAGGTACATCTTCCGAAACAGCTATTTCCTGCATGTATTCAAGCGTTTCACTTAAATCCACCATACGGGACATGACATGTTCAAAAATAGGTTTAGTCGCTCTTCCTTTATCATTGTAGAACGTATCGGATACGATAAACAGCTCATTGACATCCAATTCATCTGCACGAACGTAGTTTCCATTCAGATGAATAATTTTAATATCATGAATATCATATCCGAGCTTCTCCATTACCCAGATATTGCTGGAATAATAAAGGACATCATCATCTTTTGGATAGTTCCCAACAAACACAAAAAACACATCCAGTCCTTCTTCCGTTTTATGCACAATCGGAAGTTTGATGCGCAAATGTTGATATTCAAATCGTCCTTTGACAACCCACTGGCCAGCATCCAGATTTTTTTGTGTCAATTCACTGGTATCATTCTTCTGCCCTAAAAAATATTCTTCTATTCCTAGCTTTCTGCACGCAAGTTCAGTCACAGCTTCATCAAGACGTGCAAATGGCTGAAATGGCTGCGCATCTTCGCGCAGCGCATTCCAGAAAAACTTCGGACATCGCATCATTTTTTTGACATCAGAGATATGAAATGATCGATCTGTCTCCAAAATGATCCTCCATTCTATAATCCATATGAAAGCGGCAGCATTGCAGCACCTACAATACCTGGTTCATCCAGCTGAGCAACAGTAAATGTTACATCACGCATACCGCCATGTACTCTCTGCTGGAATTTTTCAATCATAGCATCCCACCAGAATTCTTTCGACTTTGTCATGCCTCCGCCAATCACAAACATATGTGGATCGCAGATTAAGGCAATGTGAGAGAACAGCACTGCAAGGTCAGTTGTAAGCTGATCCACCAGTTTTACAGCTTCTTCATTTCCGCTTTGTGCCAGTGCAAAAACATCGCCTGCATGATTGATCTTATCTTCACCAAAAATTTCCTGTCCTTTGCGAGTCAACGCACGACCTGAAGCTTCAGATTCACTTGCGCCTGCATTCAGATTGTTGAACGGAGCACGGTAAGGGTCAATAATCAGATTTCCTACTTCACCTGCATATCCTCTGCGTCCTGAAATTACTTTTCCATCAACGCACAGAGCTCCACCAATACCTGTAGAGATAGTAACATAGTAAACAATTGGAAGACCTTTACCAGCACCTACACGTGCCTCTGCAAGCCCTGCAACGTTTGCATCGTTATCCAGATATGTTGGCAGACCAAGTTCTTCTTCCATGATTTTAGCCAATGGATAATCAGTAAAACCTTTCAGATTGCTGGAAAGCTTCATCACACGATTCACCGTATCAACAGGACCTGGTACGCCTACACCAATCCCTACACAGCTTTTATAATCTTCAATCTGTTTAACCAGATCAATAATATTAGAAGTTACTTTTTCTGGCCCTTCCATTCCATACGAAGGACTTTTCAACTCCTGCAGAACTTCACCGTTTTCTGTAATTTTTGCAACACGTACGTTTGTACCACCCAAATCAATTCCAATGACTGTTTTCATAATTATTCTCCTTTTATATAAATTTATTATAGTTCTTTTTATTTATTGACTCAAGCTTCAGGGAAGACTTGATCTACCAATTCCTGCTTATCACTCATGATGGTCTTTAACCATGCACGAGTCAATTTGCGATGATTGATTTTCATAATGGCACGTACATTCGGTTTTCCTTCAACGGCCTTGGTCTGTCCATAATGCTCAGGATCTGTCTGAAGCTGACAACGCACCATCGTCTCTTCTTCAATCACTTCAGGATGAGTAAGACACAGCACAGTAAACAAATCATGAATCACTGCACCCAAAATGCCATCCTTAAACCAGTAGTTATCCATATACAGCTTTAAGATTCGCTGAATCAGTTCTCCGCGACGCCCACCTTCATAACCTAAGAAGGCAACTTCATCAAAACTCAATACACAGCTATGTGTTCCATCCAGACCAACAAAGGTCATATCAACATAATCCGCAAGTTCGTTAACCACAATTTCTGCAGCCTCTGCATCAAACCAGATGTTATACTCTGCATAGTCTGTTGTGTTTCCTTTGCGTTCAAAAGAACCACCCATAATTGTAATGGAACGAAGACGCTTCATTGTTTCCAGGTCCTTTTGAATAGCCAAAGCAACATTTGTCAGTGGTCCCAAAGTAATCAGATCAATTTCATCAGGATATTCCTTAATCTTTTCCAGCATGAAATCCCATGCCTTCACATCAATTAAACAACGTTCTGAATAATCCAGACCACTTCCACCCATGCCATCAGCACCATGGAATTCTACACCTTCATTTTCCTGAACGATATTCAACCCAATTTCTTTCAGCTTGCATTCAGAACCTTTGCATACCGGAATATCACGATTTTCAAAATCAACCAGTCGCAATGCATTTGGTGTTACAACTGGAAGCGATTTGTTTCCAGCTACACATAAAATCCCTAAAATATCCAAAGAATCATCTGCCATTGCCGTTAAAATAGCACATCCATCATCAATTCCGGGATCCGTATCAATCAGTATTTTCCTTTTATTATCCATGTTCATAACCTAACCTTTACTTCTTTATTCTACCAAAATAAAGAAAAGCAGTCTAGTTAAAGACTGCTTCTCCATAACAATCATAATCTTTTGCAGAAGTAATTTTAACATGGACAAATGTACCAAACTGAATTGGCTGACTTGAACTGAAAATAATACTTCCATCAATACCATCAGGTGCACTATGAACTGAACGGCCATAATAACGTTTAGAAAGACCATCCTGTTTTTCAACCAGAACTTCCAAAGTCTGACCAACCAGTTCATTGGCTTTTTCATCTGAAATGGACTGCT
>JAZRUQ010000116.1:0-2588 GCA_045652605.1 Erysipelotrichaceae bacterium | reverse complement strand
TTCCTAAGACCGCTTGGCCTCCGACTTATATTTTACGCATAGAAAAGATGATAAAAATTCAGCACCAACTGTTCATTTTATGCAAAAAATCAAATGAGAACCCTTACATTCAATAACCTCTTTTCGGATAGGAAAAAACTTTAAAAATTCCTTTAAAATAAGCGTTTTTTGTATTGACACCCTATCTGTTTTTCCCTATAATATGCCTGTCATTTATGCTTGTAATCGGTCAAGCGTTCTACACACAGCCTTAACTGTGAACAGTGACAGCGTCACTTTGATCAGTTCAGCGAATAAGCAATTGCCTGTCTGATCAAACTCCGGACAGTTTTTATTTGGAGGTTTGTATGAACGTACTTATTATCGGCAATATCATCTCCCTAATCGGCTGCACATTGATGGTTGCAGGCGGCTTCATCAAAGAAAAAAAGAGAATTTTAACTGTACAGTGCTTCCAATTTGGGTTTCAGGGAATTGCGAATCTCATTCTGGGTGCTTATGCAGGATTTATTTCCGGCGCAGTTTCAATTGTCAGAAATCTTGTTGTATCAAAAAGAGAATTGAATGCTACATTGAAGTTTCTGTTTGTTGCGATTCAGGTTGTCATCTCAATCGGAACATCAGGTTTTGTACCAACAGAAATGCTCCCAATCATTGCAGCAGTCATGATGACATTGTTTATTGATACAAAGGATGAAGCAGTATTCAAGCTTGCAGTTATCGCTTCATGCACATGCTGGTTGATTTACGATGCGTTGTATCTCAACATTGTTGGATTGACATTCGATGTCTTTACAATTGCATCAAACATCGCCGGTATTATCATGATAAAAAAAGCCAGCACACAAGTACTGGCGTAGCCAACTAAATGATAGTCAACACGGAAGAAATTCCGTGTTTTTTATTTTGTGAACATGACTTTTTCACTGTTAAACATTTTGGCTAATACGAAAACTAAAACACCTGTTACAACTAGATTAACTCCCAGTGCAACTATAATCTGAGTGATATCATAGCTGAATGAGAAAATGCCATTCATGCATAGAACCAGATTATACAAAGGAATCATGAACAGTAACGTTGAAATCTTTTCTCCACTTAAAAGCATGGAACTTACCCCTATCAGCATCACCACAATCATCAATGGAGAAACCGCTGTAGAAGCTTCTTTCACAGATGAAGTCCATGCAGAAATAATGGAAATCACTGCCGTCAGCAGCAATACTGCAGAAATCACAATCAGAAACAAAAGAAAATATTCAGAAGCTGAATAAACCGCAGCACTCATCCCTTCCAGTTCTGATGCCATCAGCTTAGGCAAGGACAGCATCGTTCCGATAAAGCTGGATACACCGCTCATCAGCGCAACAATGCTGAGTGAAATCACCTTTCCCAACGCAAGATGCGAACGTTTCATTGGTGTTACCAGCAGTGTTGCAATCGTTCCTCTTTCCTTTTCCCCTGCAATGGATTCAGGAGCTACCGCAATGCAGCCACTGTAGACAAAAGTCAGAAGCAGCATTGGAAGCATCATGGAGTAAATCATTGCGCTCATGTCTTCATCACTGGCAAGATCATATGTTTCACCTTTTGAATTAAGTGTAAACACATTCGCAAGCGATTCTTCATAAGTGTCCAATGCATTCAATACAAACTGATATGTCTTAGACGATTCATTGTTGACAGAATTATAATAGATTTCAATTTCAGGCTTTTCAGGACTTGAAACTGCTTCATCAAAGTTTTTCGGAAATACAACCACCAGATCAAGCTCCTGAGCAGCAGTCATCTCTTTTGCTTCTTCTATGCTTAAATTCTCTACATCAATCATATCCATGTACAGAATCTGAAAGCGTGTATTCAAGATATCAGGCAAATCGTACACAGCGACCTGAGGTTTATAGTCATCATCTGTTTCAAACATGTTCATCATGCCTTCTCCCATGAAAGAATAGATGCCATAAATCATCAATCCTGGAAGCAGCACGGTCGTCAGCATCAGCTTCTTATCTGTCAGAAAACGATACAGTTCTTTTTTTACAATAGAAAGCATGTTATGCATGAATTCCACCTGCCTTTTCTTCATACAGTTCAAAGAAACGGTCTTCCAGATTCATGCCGTTCATGAATTCATCCAGTTTCTGACACACTGCAAGTTCACCATCAATGATGATTCCGACACGATCACATATTTTTTCAACCAATGAAAAAATATGCGTGGAGACGATAATGCTTTTTCCTGACTTTTTTAATTCCACAAGAAAATCAGTCACAACCTTGGCAGTCAAAATATCCAGACCATTGGTCGGTTCATCAAAAATAATAATATCTGGATCATGCACAATGGAAATGACAAGAGAAACTTTCTGCTTCATCCCTGTGGACAAGTTTGCGATCTTCACTTCAGCAAACTGATCAATTCCAAAGCGCTCAAACATCTGTTTCTTTCTTTGATCACGCACATCCTTTGGAACATTGTGCAGATTGCTGAAAAAATCATACATATAATTTGGAGTAAAATAATCTTCCAGCTTTAATTCACTGGTCAGAAAACCGATTCTGGCACGTACTTTTTCCGGCTGTTTGAC
>JAZRUQ010000115.1:0-4580 GCA_045652605.1 Erysipelotrichaceae bacterium | reverse complement strand
GGTATGGAAAAAACGCCACATGGCATCAAAATCCACTGCTGCACCAATCAATACAGCAGCACAGATCATCATAAAAGCACCTAATGCTTTATAAAAAGAAACTGCCAAGGATGCCACAACGTCTTTTTTCATCAGAAGGATGTTGTAGCCAAAAATCAAAATTGCTAAAACAAACGTAACATTTCTAACCAGCATCGCATTCTGATAAAGAACTTTGACATCCACCATGTGCATGGTATCACGTTCATCAAACACATTGCGTACAACGCCATTAATTTCTGCATCAATCTTTAATACTTCTTCTGTATCTTCAAGATAACCCAAAAGATGCTCAGTGACCATCATCAACTGTTCATCTGAAATTCCAATGACTTCAGCAGTATCATTTTTCTCGTATTCTTTCACATAGAAGCTGCGATCAAAACAGCACACATCAACCAACGTCAGAAAAACTGCAACAATGATCAGCATCCAGCCCAACACTAAAAACTTAGGCTTCTTCATGGTCCAGATACTCCATCAGTTTCTTTAATGCGTTGCCGCGATGTGAAACTGAATTCTTCATTTCATCTGATACATTGGCTGTTGTTGTACCAAATGGAGGATAATAGAAAATCGGGTCATACCCAAATCCATTAGGACCTTCAATCTTATCATGAATATATCCTTCAATTGTTCCAGTAAATGTCATTTCTTTTCCATCAGGATAGACCAGTCCCATTGCACACACAAAACGCGCTGAACGTGCTTCCCCTTCAACATCTGCAAGACGAGAGAGAATAATCGTATTTTTTGTCTTATAATCTGTATCTTTACCAAGATAGCGTGCTGAATGAATGCCTGGAGCACCATCCAATGCATCAATTACAAGACCTGAGTCATCTGAAATTACTGGAATATCCAGATGCTTTGCAATGCTTCTTGCTTTAATCAGTGCATTTTCTTCAAATGTTGTCCCATTTTCTTCAATATCAAATTGTTCTTCAAGATCCAGAAGAGATTTCACCACAATCCCTCTTGGTTCCAGCATCTTTTTGAATTCTTCCACTTTATGAGCGTTGCTGGTCGCAATCATTAATTCTTTCATTGTTAATCCTCCCTGATCACATCAAGTTCCTGTGTGATCCATACTCTTTTTGGTTTCTGGTGCTGAGCGTTGTAAATCAGCATCTGCACAGCTCGTTTACCTTCGTAAAATCCTGCACAACAACTAGTATAATGCGAAAGCATGTCTTCGTCAAAACCATGCTTTTCAACCATCAATTGAATCATCTGTCTTCTTTCAGGAAGATTCTGCAGCACAAAGATTTTAGGCGGTCTTTGTTTAAACTGCATCATGTAATCATTCAGCAGGATACACTCAACCAGTTCACACTCTCCTGCAGCCTCTTTAACCATCAGATACAGATCAGTCAGCTGATAAGGTTCTTTTAACTGTTTCATTTTCTGTCCACACAGAACCATAAAGTCAAAGACATTGTCAATCAAACCCAGCTTTAAAAAAGTACGAATTGACTGTTTGAAACGACCACTGTTGTACAGTTTTTCTGTAGCATGATATGCACCTGTAATCTTATCCATTTCTTCAAAGGAAAGCCATGGAGTTGCCTTGATATCATATGGAGGTCTTTCATCAGAACTGAATCCCTCTCCCATAGACTCTTCTTTGATTTTTGTTCCTTTTAACAACTTTAAAATACCCAGCTGAATCTCATCCACCTGTGTTTCAAACAACTGATTATAACTATCCTTGAAGGATTTAAACCCTTCATAAGGAAGACCTGCAATCAGATCAGCATGAATGATATATCCCAGATCACTTAAAGAACGCAAGACTTCCTTCATCTTGGAATTGTTCTGAATGCGTCCTACAGCTTTTAAGGTCTTTTCATTGAAAGACTGAACTCCTGCTTCAAAGCGATAGCGACTGATTTTTGCTTCATGGACTAGAAAATCCATCATTTCTTCGTTCAGACGATCTGCAACAATCTCAAACTGAAACGATGTATCCAGATTCAATTGTTCAATCAATCGGGCAATCCACAAAGAAAATTTAGGGTTCGCATTGAATGTACGATCTAGAAACTTGACCTGTTTTACTGGCACTTCCTTTAAACGCATCAGCTGTTTTTCGATGTATTCACTGGAAAAGAAACGCACTTCATCATCCAATGAACTCAAACAATAACTGCAGCGATACGGACATCCGCGCGATGTCTCAAAATAGAAATAACGATGCGCTGAATCTTTCATATCCGCATCCAGAAAATATGGACTCTCCAGACTTTCAAGCCACCTTAAATCAACTTTCGCATAAGACACATCACTGACAACATTCAATGATGCATAACCATCAATCTTATCTTCCTTTAAACATGCCTGCCAGAGACTCTTTTCCCCTTCTCCTCGAAGTACAGCTTCAATTGGAAGTTTCAGCCACTGTTCATATTCATAGCTGACTTCAGGACCTCCGACAAAAATACGAAGTTCAGGCTTCATTTCTTTCAATATTAAAATCCATTTTTTAATCACATCAGCTGACCAGATATAAGTTGAAATTGAAATGACATCCGGATTTTTTGCCAGAGCTTTTTCAGCACACTTGACAAGATCATCCTTAATGATAAATTCCATGATTTCTGCATCAATTTTCTCAGGTTTAGATACATACAGCCATCTGAGTGCTAACGCTTTATGAATATATTTTGCATTGAATGCACATAAAAGTACTTTCATCAAATCACCATGGTTATTTTATCATTTTTAAACCCCTATTAAAAGAAAAAGCATGCCCTTGGGCATGCGTTTAAATCAACTCAGATAAACTTGATGCAATCAAACCAGATTCAATTTCTTTTTCACGGATCAATAGAATTCCAAGCTCTTTTGCCTTCAAATAAAGAGGTTCATTATCTCTTAATGATGCTGCTTTTGAAATCATAGCCGCTTTACCTAAAGTGCCACCTAATTTCTGGGCAAGAAGTTTGATTTCATACAAATCCAAGGCAGTACATTTGTTCATCTTGCATGAAACAAATACCGGAATGCAGTTTTTAATCACGATTAAATCAATTTCACATGTTGGATCATTGGAATTTTTTGACTGTTTGTTCCAATCGACAACGGTGCTGATGCGCACATCATCAAACATGCCAGAATTCAGACATTCAAGATAGCTTTGATACTCCAGCCATGCACCAGAATCTTTCAGCATGTTCATTAATGTACGGTTCTTAAATACTAGATGAAGACGATTTCCGTGTTCAAATATCTGAATCACATGAATTTTCCTTAGTCCCTCCAACATCTTTTTCTGCCCTTTATCTTTCGGCATATCCAGCCATATGGAAGTATCATGGTCCTCATCATCTCGTATTGCCTTTGCAAAACTGCTTAACAAGCGAGTCCATGATGAAGAATCACGATTCATCAGCTGAATAATCAAACTCATATCCTGCTTCATTTCATCATTTAATTCTGGAAGCGCATGTGAAGTCTTAATAATTTCCCCTGAAGATAAGCCAATAACATCTTCAATTTTTAAACGCGGTACTCTAAACTTTGTTTTTAAGATATCACATCCCGAAATATCATGAAAAAACTTTCGTTGGAAATTAAGTGTATAACATTTCTGGTGCGTACGTTCACAAAAACGTGACATCTGAACCAAAAGTGTTCGTGACCCATTGGAAAGATTGAACATAGCATCAGGATATCTTGCGGTCAATGATTCAAAAACAGTATCATCATGACCATTGACTTCAATAAACTCAATATTGTGTATCCCTTTTTTGTTCAGTAATTCCTTCAATGTAGTACGTTTGTTTTGATAATCATGATGCTCATCATACAGATAAACAATCTGATCAAAATCAAACATAAGCGGACTGATGATGTTTTCAGTCTGTTCATAATCTAAAATTTCAATACAAGTGCTCATACTCCACCTTCTATCTATTTTTATTATACTTCAAAAAGCGGTTACATGATACTTTACAATTGAAACATTGAAATAAAATCTGTATAATATTACGGTACGAAAGAAGGTATATTATGAGTAAAGTTAGAACACGTTTTGCGCCATCTCCTACAGGATATATGCATATCGGAAATCTGAGAACTGCATTGTATGAATACCTGGTTGCGAAAAAAGAAGAAGACGGTGTTTTCATTCTGCGTATTGAAGACACTGACCAGGGACGTCTTGTTGAAGGGGCAACAGATATTATTTATGAAACAATGAAACAGTGCGGACTGTTCCATGATGAAGGACCAGATATCGGTGGTAATTATGGTTCTTATATTCAGTCAGAACGTATGGCATCGGGTATCTACAAAGAATATGCTTGGAAACTGGTTGAACTGGGTGGAGCACATGTCTGCTTCTGTTCAGAAGAAGATATTGAATCTCAGCGTCAGCTGGCTACTGCAAAAGGCGTATCTTTCAAGTTTGATGACCCTTGCAAAAACCTGAGCAAAGAAGAAATCGAAGCACGTATTGCTGCTGGTGAAAAATATGTTATCCGTCAGAACATCAATCCTGAAGGAACAACATCATTTGATGATGAAGTCTACGGCAC
>JAZRUQ010000114.1:0-1885 GCA_045652605.1 Erysipelotrichaceae bacterium | reverse complement strand
TGCTGTTACCCGTGTTGCTTTGGCAAGCGGAATCGAAGTGATGGGGATTCGTGATGGATATCGCGGTCTTGTCAGCGGGGATTATGTGCTTCTGGATAAGTCGCATGTTGCAGATCGCCTTGATCGCGGTGGAACTTTCTTAGGTTCTGCGCGCCTTCCGGAATTCAAAGATGACGAAGTGCAGGATAAAGCTGTTGAAATGCTTCAGGCACACCAGATTGATGCTGTCGTCGTAGTAGGTGGAGATGGTTCATACCGTGGGGCACTTGCTTTGACTAGAAAAGGCATCAATTGCATTGGACTGCCTGGTACAATTGACAATGATATTCCTTGTACGGATTATACAATTGGGTTCGATACTGCACTCAATACAGTTGTTGAGGCAATCGATAAACTGAGAGATACATCAAGCTCTCACCATCGATGCAGCGTTGTTGAAGTAATGGGAAATCACTGCGGTGATCTGGCTTTGTATTCTGCCATTTCCTGCGGTGCTGAAATCGTTATTACTCCAGAAACTGGATTTGATGAAGCAGATGTGCTGGAACGTTTGAAATATCTGGATGCAACTTTGAAAAAGAATCATGCAATTGTGATTGTTTCTGAAAAGATTACAGATGTAGATTCTCTGGCACGTAAGATTTCGACACACACAAGTTTTGCGGGGCGTTCTACCATTTTAGGACATGTTCAGCGCGGAGGCTCGCCAACGGCAAGCGATCGTGTATTGGCTTCCCGTATGGCTGAAAAGGCTGTTGATCTTCTTGTGAAGGGCAAGGGCGGCATGTGTGTGGGTATTGTCAGCAACGAAATTGTCGCAACACCAATTGAGGAAGCACTAAGTCAAGCCAGAAAGTCGAGAAAACATTTATATCGACTCTTTGACCGTTTAGTATAAAGTAAGGAGAAAATTATGATACTGAGACAAACAAAAATTGTCTGCACCATTGGACCTGCCAGCGAATCCTTAGAAATGATGGAAAGTCTGGCACATGCTGGGATGAACATTGCGCGTTTGAATTTTTCTCATGGCGATCATCAGGAGCATTTGCGTCGTATTGAACGCATTCGTGAAGTGAGCGATAAAACCGGTCATAACATTGCGGTTATGTTGGATACAAAGGGACCAGAAATTCGTCTGGGAACTTTCAAGAATAATCGTGAAGATTATGTAAAAGGTGAAATCGTTAAAGTAGTAAAAGAAAAAATTGAAGGTACGCATGAGCGTTTCCACATTCAGTGTCCAGAACTGTTTGATGACATCAAAGCTGGAAATTACATTCTGGTTAATGATGGAAAACAGAGATTGACAGTTCTTGAAAACAATGGTGAAGAATTAACTTGTCGTGTTGAAGTAACTGGACCTCTGAGTTCTAAAAAAGGATGCAACGTGCCAGGTGTTAAACTGAGCATGCCATTCATTTCTGAAAAAGATGCTGCTGATATCCGTTTTGGATGCAAACATAATGTAGACTTCATTGCAGCTTCATTTGTACGTCGTGCTGAAGATGTTATTCAGATTCGCAATCTGTTGATTCAGGAAGGCAAAAAGTACATTCAGATCATCGCAAAGATTGAAAATCAGGAAGGTTTCGATAACCTGGAAAGCATTCTTTCTGTAGCAGATGGTGTCATGGTTGCCAGAGGTGACCTTGGAGTTGAAGTTGAAACTGCTTTTGTTCCACTGTATCAGAAACAGATTATCAAGATGGCAAACCGTTTCGGTAAGCCGGTTATCACTGCAACTCATATGCTGGATTCAATGACCGCAAATCCGCGATGTACTCGTGCCGAAGCAAGTGACGTTTGTAATGCAGTGCTAGATGGATCAGACGCAGTTATGCTTTCTGCTGAAACAGCAGCAGGTGAGTATCCAATTGAAGCA
>JAZRUQ010000113.1:0-1654 GCA_045652605.1 Erysipelotrichaceae bacterium | reverse complement strand
ATCCGCAATATAATAACGCATGAACATATCACCTCAACGCGTTCATCATAACACAAAAGAGGGTTCCTTGTCGAACCCTCTATCTCTATGGCTAATTGAATTTGAAATCTATCTTTCATATCTCAGCTTACGCTGATTGTTTAAGTTATTTAATTGTGGAATCCTTTCATGTCCATTGGCTTATCCTCCACAGACGTACTTTCATTTGATTCTTTTTAAATGTTTTTTCAGTTTCCTCAATCAGGTCTGTCACACTGATCAGGAAACGACTTAAATTTCTTTCAGAATCTCCTTCATGTTAGTACTCCTTTAAACTCTTTGTTCAACTATAGTATAAAACAGACTCATAAAAGAAACAGTCTGTTTTATCAATTTTATTTGTGGTATAATTTGTTTGTTGAGGTCACATGACCTCTTTTTTATTAGGCACAAACACAAAGCACTATATCCCTTTTCAATACACTGTAGTGAAAGGAGAAATCATTATGGGAATGCCTCATCTTGTCAACAGTGGTATTGGACGCAATGCAGCCATCAATGATGTAATTCAAAGCATTGCACTTGAAGAAGCAGCACTTGCACACATTCTTAATGCTCAGGGAGAAGCTTTGCAGTGGGTACTGGCTCAGCCTTGCATCACCATCGATGAAGTGCAGAAATTCCAATGCTGTGTTCATACCATGATTGAAGCAGCTGCATCTTTCGAAGGAGCACTTCAGGAGAAAATCTGCTGCCTGTTTAATCGAATGAATGATTAGTGCGGATGGATGACCATCCGCATTTTAGTTTTCACACCTGTCATAAAGTGGTATAATCTCATCATATCGGAGGTATTGTATGAATATCGTATTGCAGTCAGTAGCTACTGGTGCACTTGTTGTGCTTGCAGTCTGTGCTATTGTCTTTCCTACAATTTTGATTGCACAGTTTCATGGTTTTAAGAAAGATTTTAAAAAAGCTTTTCATTTGGAGGATTCTGATGAAACACAACAGAGTTAAAAAATTCCTTTCTTACTATAAACCATACAAAAAACTGTTTTTTGCAGATATGGCCTGTGCCTTTACCGTATCTGCCATCTCATTGATCATCCCAATGATCACACGCTATATCACCAACACCGTCTTAGCCAATGAACAATCTTTCCAGGTTGAAATCATTCTGAAGCTGGGCTTATTGATGGTGATGCTGGTTCTTATTGAATTTGCCTGCAACTATTTCATCACCTATAAGGGACATGTTATGGGTGCTTTAATGGAAGCGGACATGCGCAATGAAATGTTTGCCCATTATCAGAAACTTTCATTCAGTTTCTATGATGATCAGAAAACCGGAAAACTGATGAGTCGTCTGACCAATGACCTGTTTTCGCTAACTGAATTGTATCATCATGGACCAGAAGATATCGTCATTTCCATTATCAAGATTTTTGGAGCCTTCTTTATCCTGCTGAATGTCAACGTTCAGCTGACCATGATTATCTTTACCATCATTCCTTTGATGGGATTGTGCACCTTCTATTTCAACAGAAAACTGAAAAAAGCTTATCATCTGAACAAACAAAGAGTTGCAGAAATCAACGCACGTATTGAAGATAATCTCTCTGGTATCCGCGTTGTCAAATCCTTTGCGAATGAAAAGAATGAGATGAAGAAA
>JAZRUQ010000112.1:0-3252 GCA_045652605.1 Erysipelotrichaceae bacterium | reverse complement strand
ATTTTATAAAGAAAAAGAGTCTTTCGACTCTTAGATTTCAGAATATTCAGTCAAAATGACATCCATGTTGATATCATGTGGATCAGACAGGAAATTTTCTACCTGAGTAACCGCATAAGCCAAACCGATTTTCATGCAGTTTGTTTTATCCAGTGCAGAATCATAATAACCTCCGCCATAGCCAATACGATGACGAAGTGCATCAAAGCCGACAACAGGCACAATCATCGCCTCAAAATCAGACAAATCAACCACAGTATCTCCACTAGGTTCCATTACACCAAAAGTACCTTTTGACAGTTCATCCAAAGAATGAATCTGAATGAAATCCATCTTCTTTCCTTTTACTTTCGGTACTGCAACTCTCATTCCATCATCAAGACACCATTGAATCAGATCCAATGTTTTTACTTCATCTTTTTTGGATACATAAAATCCTACTGTTTTTTTATCTTTAATCTTTTCATAAGCATGTTTCTGAATCATCAGATCACTTTCTGATTTAATTTCAGGATTCAATGCTTTTCTTTTTTCCAATGCAATTTCTCTAAGACGATTCTTATCCATAAGTATGCCCTCTTTTCACTTACCATTATACTCTTATTTAACTGTTTTTTGCACCTTGAATCATGATTTTCATAAGATAACAGTAAAAGGAGGACACGTATGCTTATCTTTCAAAACGCACATCCTTTGTTACAGGCATTGGTAGCAGGATGTTTTACCTGGTCTATAACAGCTTTAGGTTCACTGATGGTCTATTTCTTCAGAAAGCCCAATCAATTTCTTATGGATGCCATGCTGGGATTTGCAGCAGGTGTCATGATTGCTGCATCATGCTGGTCCCTTCTGATACCAGCATTAGAATTGTCGCAAAGACAAGGTATGAACAGCCTGATCATTGTTACAGCAGGTTTTCTGAGTGGAGGTCTCCTTTTATTTGTAATTGATCAGTTGTTTTCAGCTTATTTTAAATCAATACAAGACAAAAGAGCCTTCATGCTGATCACATCCATCACACTGCATAATATCCCTGAAGGATTAGCAGTCGGTGTTGGATTTGGTTCAATTCTGGTACAAAATGGAACATCGTTAGCTGCTGCATTGCTTCTGACACTTGGAATTGGATTACAGAACTTTCCGGAAGGAACTGCAGTCAGTGTCCCATTGTATCGAGAAGGCATGTCAAAACACAAAGCCTTCTTTTATGGTCAGCTCAGTGGCTTATTTGAACCCTTATCTGCAGTACTAGGTGCATATTTAGTTATGCATGTACAAAAAATATTACCCTTCATGTTGAGTTTTGCGGCAGGTACAATGATTTATGTTGTTGTGGAAGAATTGATTCCGGAAAGTCAAAGCAATCAGAAGAAAGACTTTATGGCCCTTTTTACTTTATTGGGGTTTGTCACCATGATGATGTTAGATGTTCTATTCAGTTAAAAAAGGATTCAAAATTGAATCCTTTTGTTTTTTATCCGATAGAACCTTCCATATCCAATTTCAGCAGCTGATTAAGTTCCACTGCGTATTCCATAGGAAGCTCACGAGTGAATGGTTCAAGGAACCCCATGACAATCATTTCAGTTGCCTGTGAAGCAGTCAATCCACGGCTCTGCAGATAGAACAGCTGTTCTTCTGAGATTTTTGAAACTGTTGCTTCATGTTCAATGATGGAAGTACGATTTTGTGTCTTGTTGGTTGGAATGGTATCAGATCTTGAAATACCATCCAGAATCAACGTATCGCATTCCACCTTTGATCTTGCAAAGTCAGCCTTAGGACCATGCTGCACAAGACCACGGTAATTCACTTCACCGCCATTGCGGGCTACAGATTTTGAAATAATCGTACTGGATGTATGCGGTGCCAGATGAATCATCTTAGCCCCTGTATCCTGAATCTGACCTTTTGATGCCACTGCAATCGAGATGGTCAGACCTCTAGCATATTCTTCCGCCAGAATGCAGGCAGGATATTTCATGTTGGTCATAGAACCGACATTTCCATCAATCCATTCCATGGAACCATGTGCCAGAACTTTAGCACGCTTGGTTACCAGATTCAAAATGTTGCTTGACCAGTTCTGTACCGTTGAATATCGGCACTTGGCATTCTTTTTAACAAAGATTTCAACCACTGCAGCATGCAATGAATCCGTTGAATACGTTGGTGCAGTACATCCTTCTACATAATGCAGATCTGCATCATCATCAACAATAATCAGTGTACGTTCAAACTGACCCATGCGTTCAGAATTGATTCTGAAATAAGACTGCAAAGGCTTATCCAAAGTAACACCTTTTGGCACATAGATAAATGAACCTCCTGACCAGACTGCAGTATTCAATGCCGCAAACTTGTTGTCAGTATAAGGTACAATTGTACCGAAATACTCTTTCACTAAATCAGGATACTGCTGAAGTGCAGAGTCTGTATCCAGAAAGATAACACCCTTTTCCTCTACTTCTTCCAGCATGTTGTGATACACAACTTCTGATTCATACTGGGTTGAAACCCCGGCCAGATATTTCTGTTCTGCTTCAGGAATCCCTAAACGATCAAATGTATTCTTGATGGTTTCAGGTACATCTTCCCAGTCTTTGCTTTTCTTGTCATCTGGACGAATATAGTACGTATAATCATCATAATCGATATCCGATACATCTGGTCCCCATGATGGCGTACTCATCTTTACAAAGGCATGATAAGCCTTCAAACGAATATCCAGCATCCATTCAGGCTCTTTCTTGATGGCAGAAATCGCACGAATAGTTGCTTCAGAAAGACCCTTCCCTGTGTTATAGACGGAAGTATCTTCATCATGAAAGCCATATTTATAATCATCTTGAGACTTTAATACATCTTTACTCATGACTCTTCTCGCTTTCTTCAATCAACTGAACAAATCCTTTAATACCAATGGTTGCGCATTTGATGCGATTTGCCTGTTTTGAAACCGTTCTAAAGGCAATCAATTCTTCCAGCAACTCTTCGTCATACTCTTTTTCATCCACCATCGAAAGATAATTGTTGATGATTTCAAGTGCTTCTGAAGTTGATTTTCCTTTAATCAGATCAGACATGATGGAAGTAGATGCAGTCGCAATTGTACATGCAGTCCCTTCAAAACCAGTATCTTCAATGATTCCATCCGTAATCTTTGCCTCAATAAACAAATCATCAATACAGCTTTCAGAAGCCATATGAACCTGTGTATAACCATCCTGTTTCTTCAGTTCATGATTTCTA
>JAZRUQ010000111.1:0-1853 GCA_045652605.1 Erysipelotrichaceae bacterium | reverse complement strand
TAAGACTGCATTTACGAAATGTTTTAATGATGCAGGCCGCAAGCTGAACATTTTAAAAGAAAAAGACAAGAATTTTGAAGGAAATGATGTGCGTGAAGGTCTGACATCGATTGTCTCTGTCAGCATTCCTGAACATCTGCTTCAGTTTGAAGGTCAGACAAAAGGAAAACTGGGTACAGCTGAAGCCAAGACTGCAGTTGAAAGCTTTGTGAGTGAGAAACTGAGCTTTTATCTGGAAGAAAACAGAGAATTGACTACGCAGCTGATCAAGAAGATGCAGAAGGCTTCACAGGCCCGTGAAGCAGCTCGTAAGGCGCGAGAAGAAGCACGTAAAGGGAAAAAGACAGGCAAGAGTGAAAAGGTGCTCTCAGGGAAACTGGCACCTGCTCAGTCCAAGGATTCCTTAAAGAAAGAGCTGTTTCTGGTCGAAGGTGATTCAGCCGGAGGTTCTGCAAAACAGGGACGTGACTCCAAGTATCAGGCGATTCTTCCTTTAAGAGGTAAGGTGCTGAATACAGAAAAAGCCAATATGAGTGATATTGAGAAGAATGAAGAACTCAATACCATCATTCATGCACTGGGTGCAGGTGTAGGGGCAAGCTTTGATCCTGCGGATTCCAACTATGGCAAAGTCATCATCATGACCGATGCTGATACGGATGGCGCTCATATTCAGGTGCTTTTGTTGACATTCTTCTATCGTTATATGCGTGCTTTAGTGGAGGCAGGCATGGTTTATATTGCACTTCCTCCTTTGTATAAAGTATCCAAAGGCAAAGAAGTTCATTATGCTTATGATGATGAAGAACTGATTTCTTTAAAGAATCAGTTGGGCCGTGTTGAAATTCAGCGTTACAAAGGGCTTGGGGAAATGAATGCAGCTCAGCTGTGGGAAACAACCATGGACCCTGAAACACGCACATTGATTCAGGTAACCATTGAAGATGGCATGATGGCTGAAAGAAGAGTATCTGTTCTGATGGGGGATAAGGCAAATCTTCGTCGTGAATGGATTGAAGAAAACGTAGCGTTTACGCTGGAAGATGAATTCAAGGTGGAATAGTTATGGCAAAGAAGAAAGAAATCAAAGAAGTAAAGCTTCCTACCTATATTCCATGGACTTTGGAAGATATCATGTCCGATCGATTTGGACGTTATTCAAAATACATTATTCAGGAGCGTGCATTGCCTGATGCACGTGATGGATTAAAACCGGTACAGCGAAGAATTCTGTATGCAATGCATCATGATGGCAACACCTATGATAAGGCACATCGCAAGTCTGCAAAGACAGTGGGTCTTGTCATTGGGAACTATCACCCTCATGGCGATACATCGGTGTATGATGCCATGGTGCGTCTTTCACAGGACTGGAAGATTCGTGAGCCGTTGATTGATATGCATGGAAACAATGGATCCATCGATGATGACCCGGCAGCTGCCATGCGTTATACAGAGGCTCGTCTGTCTAAAATCTCAAGCACAATGTGTGAAGATCTGGATAAGGAAACAGTGCTTCTGGCTCCTAACTTTGATGATACAGAGATGGAACCGACTGTGCTTCCTGCACGTTTTCCAATGCTTCTGGTCAATGGGTGTACAGGGATTGCGGCAGGGTATGCCACAAATATGGCTCCGCACAATCTCAATGAAGTGGTGGATGCAACCATTCATCGCATTAATCATCCAAACTGTTCCCTTGAAACGTTGATGGGTATTTTAAAAGGTCCTGATTTTCCAACGGGCGGTATCGTCATGGGCAAGGCAGGGCTGATGGATGCTTATCGTACAGGCAAGGGGAAAGTTCTGGTTCGCGCCAAGGCAGAAATTGTAGATTCAAAGACATGTCGACA
>JAZRUQ010000110.1:0-8173 GCA_045652605.1 Erysipelotrichaceae bacterium | reverse complement strand
TAAGTTCAGAAACAATCCATCTGACGAAAGCTGGATCAACGGTTAAGAATTAACGGCTGTATAGCCGTTTTTTCTTTGTGTTATAAGCGACATATGATACAATGACATAGGTTTTTTGAAACCTGTTGAGGTACACTTATGAAAATGAGAAAAATGATGCCGGATATTTCATCAATTCTTTATCTGGCTTTAGCTAGAAAAACATATTGCAATCTGTATCGTTTTACAATGACCATGAATGAAGAAGTCGATCCAGTTGTGCTGCAGAAAGCTGCAGACAATATTCGTGATCGTTTCAGTGTATTCATGTGCGGTTTTGAAACAGGCTTTTTTCATGATACTCAGGCTGTTCATGATGTACGCATTCAGGTGGTAAAAGATACACAGTTTCTACGTATTTTAAGCAAAGAAGAAATCAAAAGATGCCCTGCACGTATTCTTTATGCTGAAAATCGTCTATCGATTGAATTCTTTCATGCACTGGCAGATGGTTATGGTGCAGTGGCTTACATTTCAACACTGACTGCAGAATATCTGAAACTGCGCTACAACATGGAAATTCCATTAGGATATCCAATTATGGATATATCAGAAGAAACTAGAGAAGAAGAATTTACTGATGAATACTTCAATCATTGCGCAGATACATCTGCTAAATTAAGCAAGGTGTATGCATATCAGCTGCCAAGAGAAAAAGACAGTGATTCAACCATTCGTCCAACTCAAAAAGTATTATCGATGTCTGAAATCAAGACAATGGCCAAGAATCAAGGTGTTTCACCAACAACGTTCTTAAGTGAAATCATGGCAGAAAGCTTTATGAAACATCAGTTGAATCATAGTGATTCACACAAACCTGTGCGTATTATGATTCCAGTGAATCTGAGAGGTTTCTTTCCAAACAAGACTTTCCGCAATTTCATCGAAACCATTCATGTCACATTGAACAAAGAAGACATGAACATGAGTTTCAATGAACGTCTGAATCAGTTCAAAGATGAGATGAAAAGTCAGCTCAATACAGAACACTTGGGCGGTATGATCAAAGCTCATGTAAGTCTTCAGCAATCTGTTTTCTTTAAACTGATTCCAACAAAGCTGAAATATTTTGCGTTTAAGATTGGTTATGGTTTCTTTGGGGAAAGCAACTCCACTATGACTTTTACCAATCTGGGAGTTGTGAATCTGCCTGTTGAAATGCATCCGTATGTCAATAAAATCGACTGTTTCCTGTCTCCTCGTGCAGGATCTCCATACAACTGTGCCATGATTGTGTTTAAAGATCAGATTGCCCTGAATTTCAGCAGCTTCAATAAGAATGATGAAGTTGAAGAAGCATTCTGGCAGCATCTGACAAAAATCATGGAAGAACAGAAAAGTTTTTAATGATTTTTACAGTGGTTACTGTTATAATAATTGTGTTTTTGAAAGGTGGTTATAAATATGGGACGCGCTCATGAAGTCCGTGCTGCTTCTATGGCTAAAACAGCAGCTATGAAATCCAAACTTTATTCACGCTACGGGAAAGAATTATATATCGCAGCAAAAGCAGGTGTACCTGATCCTGAAATGAACCTTGGTCTGAAAAGAAAGATCGCTGAAGCAAAGGCGAATCAGGTTCCTGCAGACGTTATCAAACGTGCAATCGAAAAGGCAAAAGGCGGAACTGGTGAAAACTATGATTCATGCCGTTATGAAGGTTTCGGTCCTGGTGCAGCAACAATCGTTATCGACTGTCTGACTGACAACACTAATCGTACAATCTCTGACATCAAGACTTGCTTCAACAAGTCGAAGTGCAAACTGGGTGTTGGTGGTTCAGTATCACACAGCTATACATCTGTAGGTCTGCTTTCTTTCAGCTATGAAGATGAAGAAGCTATGCTGGACAATCTGATTATGGCAGAAGTTGAAGTCACTGATCTTGAAGTTGAAGATGGCATGATGACTGTTTACACAGCACCAAATGATTTCTTCAAGGCTCAGACTGCAATTACTGAAATGCTGGGAGAAATCGAATTTGATGTATGCGAACTCACAATGCTTCCAGATGAATACGTAACAGTGGATAACGCAGATGATAAAGTTCTGTGGGATCGTCTGTTGACTCTTCTGAATGATGTTGATGATGTTCAGAAGATTTATCACAACGTTAAGGAATAACAAACATAAAGCCTTGAAAAAGGCTTTTTTGTTTTGTGGTAGGGTGTATTGTAAAGGAAAATGGTTTTGATATACTTCATGTATTAAAAAAAACAGCACTCTTTGAGATGGGAAATTTCGTTCTGTCCACACGCCGATTCTACCGATAAGGAAAACCCTGACAGATCAAAAGTAAGCGCATACCTGTCAAAGAGTCACTCATAAAAGAGCACCCGATATTTATATGTGTCGGATGCTTTCTTTTTCTGAAATTTTTTGATTTAAAGATTAAGTGTTTCGGTTTCGTGATGCTTTCTTTGCGGTTTTGCTTACAGTGTTGATTGTTTTCATGTATTCTTCTTCAACAGGAGAGAGGGTATTTGCTTGATACTTTTTGTATTCTTCTTTTGCTTTATCTATGGGCCTGTCTGTGACTGACTGATCCTGCGTTTGTAAGCAGTTTTCTATTGCTGGAAGTAAGAATGGAATCTAATTGATCGATATAGTCCTGCATGTACATTGGCTTATGTTCAATGGCATTGATTTCTGCTAAATCAAAATACCCGGAAACTAAATTATTTAAGATATGGAGTTCATCTTCAGAAAGATAATTCTTTGCAACACTGATATCTTTTAAAGCGGGTAATTCACCTGAGAAGGTTGTAAGAACCCTTGAAAGGTTTATCTGCATCTGCACGTTCATAGATGATTTCAGCAGCAGTGTGACCATGTGCGGCATAATGCAGTTTGTTCTGGACGATTTTAAAGAAAGCAATTGAAATGTCACTTTTTGGATCATAGTCAACTGCAGTTCCATATAAGTCAAGAACTTGTCTGTACAAGACTTTTTCAGAAGAACGAATATCTTTAATGCGTGCAAGCAATTCTTTCCAGTAATTACCACCGCTATTTCCTTTAAGACGTTCATCATTCAAGGCAAACCCTTTAATCATGTATTCTTTAAGAAGTTTTGTTGCCCATATTCTGAATTGTGTGCCTCGTTGTGATTTTACACGATATCCAACAGAGATAATAACATCAAGATTAAAAAATTCTACAGGTTTGTCTGAATTTGCAATGTGCAAATTTTGCACATTGCTTTCTCTAGCAAGCTCACCTTCTTCAAACACATTCTTTATATGTTTTGAAATAACTGATCGGTCTCTTTGGAAAAGTTCTGCCATTTGAGCTTTTGATAACCAAACAGTCTCATCTTCCATTTTTACATCAATTCTGGTTTGTCCATCATCAGTCTGATACATAATCAATTCTGAATTGATTGATTTATTTTCGTTTGCCATGCTTTCTCCTTTCTTCCATATAGATATTTTTATAAAGATAATCATAGTATATCATTTGTAAAATGGAATGAAAAGAAAGCATAAATCATGGAATTTTCAAGGCTTTTTTGTAACTTTAAGCTCATGATATAATAATTTTGGTGATGTGTTTGAAACTGTTGAAATGTGCAGATGATGCAGATCTGATGCTTGCGAAAAACAGAAAACATTCAAAAGTCCTGTATGAAAGTGAACATTCACTTGTTGTGCTGGATGAAAGAATGCCATGTTTTTTTGTGTCATGTACTGATGTATCAGAAATTGATCAAGTGATATCATGCATAAACTATCCAATTACGATTGCATTGCACCAGAAAGAACTGATTCCGTATTTTTCACAGTGGACAGCCTATCTTGAATGTGTGAATCTGATTTATCTTCAGGATGAATTGCCTCAGATTGAATGTGTTTATCCAATTCGTCAATTGATGACAAGTGATGTGAAACAGGCATCATTGCTGTATCGAAAGATGGAATACAATGAGTATGTTGCTCACTGCATAGAGCGTAATGCCTGTTATGGTGCATTTGATGGTGATGTGCTTGTGGGGATGATTGGTGAACATGATGAGGAAATCATGGGCTTGCTGGAAGTGCATCCGGATTATCGAAGACGACAGATTGGTCAAAGTTTATTGAGTTTTATGATGCATGTTCAGCATGATGCAGGCAAATGGATTGTTTCACAGATTAAGACGGATAACACAGTTTCATTTTCACTTCATGAAAAACTTGAGTTTCAAAAAGGAAAAGAGACCATTACATGGTTAAGAGCTAGAAAGAGGACTTTATGATTATCAAGAAAGAATTTACCTTTACTGCTGAAAAGAAGCCTAGACCGCTTCATATTTATCTGCCGGATAACTATGATCATTCAAATGAACGTTATCCTGTGATGTACTTCTTTGATGGACACAATCTGTTCAATAATGAAGATGCAACGTATGGCAAAAGCTGGGGCATGAAGGATTTTATGCAATGGTGGTCAAAGGACATGATCATTGTTGGTATTGAATGTGGACATGGCGAAGGAGAACGTCTTTCTGAATATCTGCCATATCCTGCAGAATACGGCAAGTTTGCAGAATTGAAACCATTGGGTGATGAAACATTCAAGTGGATCATTGAAGAAATCAAACCAATGATTGATAAGGAATACCGTACATATGACAACCGTCAGTGTACTGCAATTGGAGGAAGTTCTATGGGCGGTTTAATGGCGCTGTATGGGGCAACACACTACAATGATGTCTTCTCTAAGGCTGCCTGCGTTTCAAGCTCTGTGGGCATCTGTATGACGTATATCATGAATGAAATCTATCGAAATCCTGTAGATCCTGATACTCGTATCTATCTGTCATGGGGCACAAAAGAAGCCCGTGGTCTGGATAACATCTGGGATATAGATACAACATCCAAGACTTATCGTCATCATGCAAAAATTGCCAAGAAACTTGAAAAAGAAGGTGCTGCAGTGCGCATGATTTCTCAGGTAGGTGGCGGACATTGTGAAGCTGACTGGGAAAAACTTGTACCTGATTTCATGCATTTCCTTTGGATGATGTAAAAAGAAAAAGCTGGATTAATGTAGTGAACCCCTAAAGTTAGACCAACTTTAGGAGGTTCACTTTTTATTATGAGGTATACAAAAGAATTCAAGTTAGAATGTATTACGAAATATAAGAGTGGGGATTATATCGAAGATCCACCAGGAGTAAAACATGGAAGCTTTCAAGGCCAAGTACGTCAATGGGTATATATCTATGATTCACTTGGAGAAGCTGGATTGGACAACAATAGACCTACAATACCGGTAAAAGATAGAATTGAATTATTTGTTCGAATTGAAAATGGAGAAAGCTATAATTCGGTTGCAACTTCGATAGGTATACAAGCTGGTTTACTCATTAAGTGGCACAAGATTTATAGACAAGAAGGAATCGAAGGCTTACAATCTCTAAAAAGAGGTAGAACAAAAATGAGTAAAAAACCTATAATACAGAAGCCGTTGGATCAGATGACTCCTGAAGAAAAAGTAAAATATTATGAAGAAAAGTTAGAATATCTTGAAGCGGAGAATGCATACTTAAAAAAATTGAAGGCCTTAGTCGAACAAAGACAGGACCGACAACGAAAGAAAGAGTAATCGCTGTTGACGAACTAAGGCAAGAATTTAAACTCAAGGTCCTTTTGAAAGTATCTGAACTGGCTAAATCAACATATGAGTATTACAAGTCAGATAAACATCTAAACGCTGTGCAGCGTAAAGAAACAAAAGATGAGGAAATACTCGCTATCATCAAACCAGTGTTTGAAAAACATAAATCCAGATATGGATATAGAAGAGTTCAATCTGAAACAAAATCTGAATTGAAAGGTGTAAATCACAAAAGAATCCAGAGAATCATGAGAGAGAACGGATTATTCGGTAAGCAGCCAAAACACAAATATCATTCTTATAAGGGTGATGATGGTGAATCTAAAGAAAACTTATTATTAGACAAAATCGTAGATGAACAGACATCTGCAGTAACTTTAGAACGAAACTTCACTACAACAGCACCAAATCAGAAATGGACAACAGACGTATCCATGTTTAGGATTTCAGCAGGAAAACTGTATCTATCACCCATTATGGATATGTATGACCACTCAATTATCAGTTATGACATTTCTATTACTGCCGATTTTAGTCAATCCAAACGCATGATTGACTCAGCGCTCAACCAATTTGATGATTTAAGTGGATTGATATTCCATTCCGATCAGGGATGGCAGTATCAAATGAAGCAATACAAAAAATGGCTTAAAGACAAAGGAATTCTACAGTCATTTTCTCGTAAGGGAAACTGCATGGATAACTCTCTAATGGAGAACTTTTTCGGTATTATGAAGAACGAAATGTTTTATGGAGAAGAAGCTACCTTTGAAACATTAGACGATTTAAAGGCAGCTATGGAAGAATATATTCGTTATTACAACGAAGAAAGAATCAGCTTAAAAAGAAAAGGACTGACACCCTTACAATTCAGGCATCAATCCTTATCTGTTACAATTTAATTTTTAGTCCAACTTTTTGGGTTCACTACATAATTTCCAGCTTTTATTCTGATTGGATGAGCTATTTCTCGTTTTAACAGTCTGTTTCTTTCTTCAACACTCATGAAAGAAGCATACATTGTAGTTGCCTTGAGTTCCATTTTACGAAGTGATGCAGGCATCTGGGCAAAGCTTGAAGCGACATCAACTTCCTGTTCTCTTAAGTGCTTGAGATACTGCTGTCCTTTTTCATTGAATCCTAAGATACGAAGTGAAGTCAAAGGTGAAAGGTCTTTGGCTTCTTTTTTTGTGACCTGATTGATCAGCTGACACAGTGTACGTTGAATGCGTGCGCGTGTGTATCTTTTTGTGATGGATGTATTCATGAATTCTTCAAATGTATCACAGTTCTGGGCATTTTCTCTTAAATGATTTTCAATGCCTTCGCTAAACAGAAACAATGAATTCAGATACTCTGTACTTAAACTGAGCAGCAGCATGCGAATGTATGGATAGAATTGTTTCAGGGTTACAAATGGTCCTTTTAATTCCATTGGTGTAGCGTGATGTGTATCTTCGTTGTTCAGGGCTGCTTTTCTTAATGCTGTAGCTGAACAGATTTCTGAAAGTTCATCATCATGATAATGCGTTGTACGCTGAATGGTCATCGGTTTGATGCTTGTTTCTTTTAATGCTTTGAGGTAAGCAACACCTAAGATGTCATTAGGTTCCATGGCCTGTGTCCATAAACCGTATGCTTTAGGGAAACCTTCACCGGTTGCCAGAATTTCTTTGAGATAATCAGCTTTTGTGGAAAGGTCTGCGATTTCCTGGAGTTCTTCCAGGTTATTGGATTCACTGCCAAAGACCATGGTCTGAACCTGTGCCAGATTTAAGAGTGCGACTGATCCGTCGGCAAACTGCTGGGCAGATTGCGTGCACCACAGATAAGGTAGTTCAATGACCAGGTCAACGCCATTTTGAAGTGCTGCTTCTGTACGCTGCCATTTGTCAATTAAGGCAGGTTCGCCACGCTGCACAAAGTGTCCGCTCATGACGGCAACCAAAACGTCGCATCCTGTAATTTCTTTCGTTTTCTGTATATGGTAGAGATGTCCATTATGAAATGGGTTATACTCTACAACGATTCCTGCTGCTTTCATCTTATCACCGACTATTATTCTAACATAAACCCCTTATGTTGTGCATATCTTAAAAAATATGTTATGATGCAAGGGGTGATGCAACATGAAAACTCAGCTTGCGACAAGTTTCTTTAAACCGCAGGGCAACATCAAGGCTGTTATGCTGGTGGTACACGGCATGGCAGAACATCGAAAACGTTATGACGAATTTGCGACTGCTTTATCTGAACAGGGTATTGGCGTATTGACTTATGATCAAAGAGGTCATGGTGAAAGTGTCAGTGATTCTTCTGAACTGGGATTTTTTGGTTCAGAAAATGGCTGGCTGAATCTGGTGGAGGATGCTGCAGATTTTCTGAAACAGCTGAAGCGCGAATATCGCGTTCCAGTAATCCTGTTTGGTCATTCCATGGGTTCTATGGTGTCACGTTGTGTTTTAAAACGTTATGAAGAGCTGATTGATGCAGTGATTTTATCAGGAGCGCCAAATTACATTCCAGTTGCAGG
>JAZRUQ010000109.1:0-15839 GCA_045652605.1 Erysipelotrichaceae bacterium | reverse complement strand
ACGACATGGCTACGATCCGACTTTTCACACGATTTCACACCATAAGAAAAGCTTCTGATGATCAGAAGCTTTCTTTTATCAGGACCCAAAGGCTTTATTGATTCCCTTGCGCAAGCAAGTGGGTGTCCTGCCTGAAAATTTAGGATTCCGAAAAAATGTTCCGGCATTCACACCAATTCAGGACGTCCGAACTCCCTATCATCAAAATGTAGGAAATGCATGTGTACCTTTGGGCACTCTTATTATATACAAAAAGTTTTTTGATATGAAGACTTGACATGCAGTTTTTCAAAAAGAAAACAGCTTATCCTTTCCGATAAGCTGTTTTGAAGTTATTTAGTAGAAATTCCCAGTTCTCTGAGCTGTTTGTCGTCAACTAAATTTGGTGCTTCAGACATCAAATCAGATGCACTTGCAGTCTTAGGGAAGGCTACAACATCACGGATGTTGTCAGTACCAGAGAGAATCATAATCAGACGTTCCAGCCCGATACCTACACCGCCATGTGGAGGTGTGCCATACTTGAATGCTTCCAGGAAGAATCCGAACTTTTCATGAGCTTCTTCCATTGACATGCCGATTGCTTCAAACACTTTAGCCTGCAGCTTCTGATCATGGATACGAATAGACCCACTGAGCAGTTCATAACCATTCAGTACCAAGTCATACGCACGGCTGTAGCAGTTTGCAGGATCGCTCATCAGCTTGTCCACATCTTCCAGATTTGGTGATGTGAATGGATGATGTGCAGCCACATAACGGTCTTCTTCCTCGCTGTATTCGAACATTGGGAAGTTTGTCACCCACAGGAAGTTGAACTTTGATTCATCAATCAGGTTCAGATCTTTGCCCAGCTTGACACGCAGTGCACCCATTGCAGCCAGTGAAGTCTTTGGCTTGTCGGCAACCATCAGAACCAAATCATTGTTGCTCAGGTTCAGAGCTTTTGCCAGTGCAGCTTTTTCTTCATCAGTTGTCACCTTAGCGATAGAACCTGCCAGCACACCATCTGTCATCTTCAGCCAAGACAGTGCTTTTGCGCCATAGATTTTAACGAATTCCTGCAGTTTGTCCAGATCCTTGCGACTGAATTTATCTGCAGCGTTTTCTGCAACAATCGCATTGATCTGACCATTTGCCTCAAGAATTGTCTTGAATACGGCAAATTCAGTGTTTGCGAATACATCGTTCACATTGTGAATTTCCATACCGAAACGAGTATCAGGCTTATCTGAACCGTAACGTGCCATGCATTCTGTATATGGAATGCGTGGGAATGCATCCAGCTCGATGCCTTTTACGTTTCTGAAGATTTCCTTCATCAAACCTTCAACTGTGTTCCATACATCTTCTTCTTCCACAAAGCTCATTTCAATGTCAATCTGAGTAAATTCAGGCTGTCTGTCAGCACGCAAATCTTCATCACGGAAGCATCTTGCAATCTGGAAATACTTTTCCATACCGCCAACCATCAACAGCTGCTTGTAAATCTGTGGAGACTGTGGCAGAGCATAGAATTTACCCTTTGAAATACGTGAAGGTACCAGATAGTCACGTGCACCTTCAGGTGTTGATTTGCACAGAATTGGTGTTTCAATTTCAAGGAATCCCTTTGAAGACAGATAGTTTCTTGTCAGCATTGTCACCTGATGACGCAGCATCAGATTCTTCTGAATGCTTGGTCTTCTGAGGTCCAGATAACGGTATTTCAGACGTGTATCTTCCAGAGCATCTGTATCATCCGCAATGATGATTGGTGTTGTTTCAGCTGCGTTGACAATGTTTACTTCTTCAACCAGAACTTCAATTTCACCTGTAGCCAGTTTAGGGTTAGGTACATCCTTCGCCTGTACTTTACCTGTTACCTGAAGAATGTATCCGTTACGTACATCTTTTACCAGGTCTGCATGATGTTCAACAAATGTGATCTGAGCCAGACCATCTCTGTCTCTCAAATCGATGAAAACCAGGCTTCCCAGATTTCTTCTTTTTGAAACCCACCCAATCAGAGTAACCGTTTCATTTGCGTTGGCCAGTCTCAGCTGACCGCATGTATGTGTTCTTTTCATGCTTATTCCCCTTCTTCTTCGCCCAGCAGCTCATCCATGACATTCACCAGTTCACTGATGAGAACAGTACTTTGAGTCTGTGTAGCGATATGTTTTACATTGACTTTTCCTTCAGCCAGTTCACTTTCACCAACGATAACCACCACTTTTGCGCCAGAGCGGTCAACACTCTTGAACTGTGCCTTCAGTGATCTTGGTGTCACGTTGAATGAAGTGCGGTATCCTGCAGCACGCAGTGTTGTTGCCACCTGCAGCGGTGCATCTTCAACATTGCCCAGTGCCATGACATAGACATCATCATGTGGTACTCCACCTAAATTGATGCCTTCCGCTTCAGCCAGCAGCATCAGTCTTTCCAACCCCATGGCAAAGCCGACACCTGACATTTCAGGACCTCCAAAATACTGAACCAGACCATCATAACGCCCACCGGCAAATACAGCAGACTGTGATCCTGATTCAGGATGAGTAGAAACTACTTCGAAGACTGTATCTGTATAGTAGTCAAGACCACGAACCAGACGGTTGTCCACTTCATATGGAATACCCATATGATCCAGTGCAGCCAGCACCTTTTCAAAGTACTGCTTTGACTCTTCAGTCAATGAATCACTGAGTGATGGTACATTCTGCATCACTGGATGTTCACGATCCACCTTGCAGTCCAAAAGACGAAGCGGGTTCTGTTCATATCGGCGCTTGCAATCAGGACACAACTCACTTACTGAATCCTTGAAGTAATCCAGCAGTGTTTCACGATAATTCTTTCTTGATGTTGCATCACCTAATGTGTTGATCAGCACCTTAATCTGAGAAAGCCCTAAAGCTTTAACGATGCTGTAACCCAGTGCGATGCATTCTGCATCAATATATGGACTCTTTGCCCCGATGTTTTCAATACCGAACTGATTGAATTGACGGTAACGTCCTTTCTGAGGGCGTTCATAACGGAACATTTCACCCATGTAGTACAGTTTTGCAGGCAGATCTGGAGCACCAAACATTTTGTGTTCCACAAAGCTGCGCACAACTCCTGCAGTTCCTTCAGGTCTTAAAGTCAATGAATCTTCATTGTTGATAGAGAAAGTATACATTTCCTTGTTGACCATATCGGATGAGTCATTTTCTCTTTTGAATACGCCAGTATCTTCAAACACTGGTGTACGGATTTCAGAATAGCCATAAACATGGCACATCTGACGAATCAGGTCTTCTACCTTGTTCCAGGCAGCTGTCTGTGCCGGCAAAAGGTCCTGAGTTCCTCTTGGTGTCTGATAACTTTTCATACACTTTTCCTCCTATTAAAATAAAAAACGCCCTTATTTCTAAGGACGTCAAAAGATAACGCGGTACCACCTTAGTTCATGCCTATGCATGCACTCAATCCTTAACGCGGAATGACGACTGCACCTACTGAAGTTCAATGCAGTTTCTCCAAAGTGTCAATTCACATGTCCCTGCTGGAAGCTTTCAGCCTGAGACTTCCTCTCTAATAAGCATCAACATGTAAACCTCTTTTTCACCGAAGTTATTTTAAATATATCAGAATTCATCAGAAAGTCAATCTTTATTGGAAAATACGATCGACCGAAATAACACTGTTGACCTTACGCAGATTGGCCATCAGATTTTTCAGATGTTCAGCATCATCAATCAGCACCATCATCTTTGTCATACACGTAAGCGTATCATTGTTGACAGCTGAGTTGATGGACTGAAGCGAAGCCTTGCACTGTGAAACCACAGTCACAAGATCTGTCAAAAGGAAATTACGGTCAGCTGAATACACCTGAAGGTGTGCTTCATATTTTCTCTTTTCATGACTTTCATCCCATTCTACAGAAATCAGTCGTTTCTTTTCATTCAGGACATTCGGACAATCATGACGATGAACTTTGACGCCCTGTCCTTTTGTGATGTATCCGACAATTTCATCACCGAAAATTGGTGAACAGCATTGTGCCAGAGAAATCATCATGGAATCAACACCAGATACACGAATACCAGTTTTCGATACTGTCTTTTTATCCAGTGAACGATCTTTGGAATTGATGATTTTTTCAACACTTTCATTGTCCAGTGCCATCGTCTTTTTTTGATTGGTCAGTTTTTCAATGACATCAATCATGTTCAATGACTTGACCGCAAGTGCATACAAAAGATCATTGCCGTTGGCTGTCTGAAACTGTCCGGCAATCGAATCCAGACGCTTCTTTTCAGTGTAGTCTTTTTCATCAAAACCACGTTTTTTCAATTCTTCCTTCAGCATCTGTTCGCCCTTATCGACAAACTCCTGACGCTTTTCAGTTTCCTTTTTCTGCAGGAAACTGCGGATTTTATTTTTCGCATGCTGTGTCTTGACGATCTTCAGCCAGTCTTCAGATGGACCGACATTCTGTTTCGTCGTACGAATCTGCACAACATCGCCTGTTTTCAATACTGTATTCAGTGGCACCAGTGTATCATTGACAATCGCCCCTACTGTCGCATGTCCTACTTCTGTATGAACTCGATAGGCAAAGTCAATTGGTGTTGATCCTGCAGGCAAGTCAATAACTCTTCCCTTTGGTGTCATGACATAGACATTGGCATCGAAGATATCACGTGTCAGCGTTTCCATGAAGCCACTTGGGTCATTCTCATTGATATCATCCGTTACACTGATCAGATCTCTGAACCAGCTGAGTGACTCTTCGATTTCCTTCTGTTCACGAGTCGGATCATATTTTTTTCCTTCTTTATAAGCCCAATGTGCAGCAATCCCCTTTTCCGCAACAGAGTCCATATCTTCCGTACGAATCTGCACTTCAAAAATCTTGCCGTTTGGACCTACAATCGTTGTATGCAAAGACTGATACATATTCATCTTTGGCATCGCAATATAATCTTTCAAACGCCCTGGAATCGGACGATACGTTGCATGAATGTAACCTAAGATTTCATAGCAGTTCAGCTCTGTCTTGGTGACAATACGCAAAGCCAATAAGTCCAGAATTTCTTCAAAGCGTTTGTTTTTGGTTGTCATCTTTTTATAAATCGAATACAGATGCTTGCTTCGACCAAAGATGCGGAACTCAATGTGATGTTCAGTCAGAATCTTGGAGATATTTTCAATCATCTCATTGACATAGCCATCACGTTCAACCTTTTTGTTTTCTACCAGCTTGGCAATGTGATAATAATCTTCACGATGAATGTACTGGAAACACAGATCCTCCAGTTCATTTTTAATTTCACTCAACCCGAGACGATGGGCGATTGGAGCATACACTTCCAGTGTTTCCGATGCAATTTTTTTCTGCTTTTCAGGTTTATGGAACTGAAGAGTTCTCATGTTGTGAAGACGGTCAACCAGTTTAATCAGAATAACACGCACATCTTTTGCCATCGCAATAAAAATCTTACGATGATTTGCAGCCTGATATTCTTTCTCATCCTTAAACTTCAGATTACCAATCTTGGTAACTCCTTCAACCATGACAGTGATTTCCTCATTGAAATCTTCCACCATCTTTTCACGAGGGACTTCACAATCTTCTAAAACATCATGCAGAAGACCTGCACAGATTGTTGCTGGGCCTGCATGAAGATGAGCCAGAATGAATCCGACCTGAATCGGATGAATCATATATGGTTCACCGCTTTTACGAATCTGACCTTCATGCATTTTATCCGCATAACGATATGCTTTTTCAATTAAAGCCAAAGATTCTTCATTTTTAATGTATTCTTTGATTGGCACCATCAATTCTTCAAGATTGTGCGCAATTGCTTTGTTCATCGGATTCACCTCCCCCTATGAAGTTTTTCCTGTTTACTGTATTTTATTCTACTTAGTATTTCATGACAGAGAACACGTTGTAGCCGCTCAGAAGTTCTCTTCCCTTAAGAGCTTCCAGTTCAATCAAGAACGCACAGCCGACAACTTCTCCACCCAATGCTTCAATCATCTTGATTGTAGCCTGTACAGTACCACCTGTAGCCAGAAGGTCATCAACGATGAGCACTTTCTGACCTGGTTTTACTGCATCTTTGTGCATATGAAGTTCATTTGAACCGTATTCAAGATCATACTTGAAGCTGATTGTTTCTCTTGGCAGTTTATTTGGCTTGCGGACAGGCACAAAACCAATTCCCATATCCACTGCAACAGGACAACCAAAAATAAATCCTCTTGATTCAGGACCTGCAATCAGTTCTGTATTTACGCTTTCTGCAAATTTCTGAATTTGTGTTGTTGCTTCTTTAAATGCTGCACCATCAGCCATTAAAGGTGTAATATCTCGAAATAAAATTCCTTCAATTGGAAAATCAGGAATATCTGCAATATAATCTTTTAAATTCATGGATGAAAATCCTCCTCATAACAAATTAATTATAACAAAAAGTTCTGGTGTTGGAACATGAATCCTTCACCAAAACTTCATTTCTTTCATATTTTTCACTTGTCAATGAAACCATTTACAAGAATCTGAGCTCTTTTTGTCGACATGAACTGATTGATGGATAAAGTCCCCTCAAATGCGGCAATCTGTTTCTCAATACTTTCCTTTGCCAAAGAAAACGAAATAGCTTCCAGTGCACACGTTGGATGAGATAGATTCCACTTCGGATACTGATTCTTCATCGCCTGAACACCTATAATATTCAATTGATCCACCATAAAGACAGGAGCTTCAAACCCATGACCATATGGGCGCAGACGTTCCAGTTCTTCAATGTTTTCAATGGAACAGTCCACACTATGTATCCACAGCTGTTCCTTTTCTTCACTCAGCTGTAATGTTGATGCCTTCTGATGAAGTTTCGCTTTGAATTCTTCCATTTTTTCAGGAAGAACCTGAATTCCTGCAGCTTGAGCATGTCCGCCAAACTGTTCAATCGAATCATCAAAATCACTGAAGAAATCAAACAGATTCAATCCTCCCGCAGAGCGTACAGAACCTTTATAAAGAGTTTCCGTGCGGGTAAAGATAACAGATGGCTTATGCAGCGAAGTGCTGATCGTATTGGCAATCAGGCCTAATAGACCTTCATGAAATTCATCATGCACAACACAGATAAAATTGTCCTCTTCGACCATCCCTAAGGCCAGATCGCTCATGGATTTGCTTAATTTACGACGCTGCTGATTGATATCCTTGATTTGAGATGCACCAGCTTCAATCGTAGAGCGATCTTTAGCCAGAAGATAGCGCACTACATTGTTGGCATTGACCATATCGGCCAAACGACCAATCGCATTGAGTTTCGGAACAACCTGAAAGGCAATTTCTTTTTCAGTCCATGTCGCAAGCGGTCTTTCACACAGACGCTCAATCGGCAGAAAACTGCGCTCATTCAGATAAATCAGCCCGGTTTTAATCAAAGAACGATTCTCATAGAAAACATCCATCATATCGCCAATGGTTGCGATTGCCGCTAAAATAACATGTTCCTTGATTTCACCCAAAAGAGCCCTTGAAATCTGCAGAGCAACCCCTGCTCCACATAAACCCTGAAACTGCTTTCCCATCAGATCTGGATGAACAAGCAGATTCCAGTTCAATTCATCTTGAATCGTATGGTGATCTGTTACCAGAATCTCCATGTTCAAAGCCCTGCACAAATCAATTGCTTTGTCTGCAGTGACTCCATTGTCTACTGTCACAATCAGGGAATAACCTTTTTCATGAGCCAAAGTTACAGTATTTTCATTTAGACCATAACCTTCCTTAAAACGGTTTGGAATATAAAATCCTGATTCAATGCCAAAACGATCAAACGTATCTTTCATGATGGCTGTTGCACAGATGCCATCACAGTCATAATCTCCGGCAATCAGAATCTTTTCATTTCTGTTTTTAGCCAACTGCAAACGTTCAATCGCTTTTTTAATGCACTCTGCATCATTATCATGCAAAAAAGCATCTGCATTAAGAATGTCATCAATCTGATCTACATTCAAATTTCTATATTCAAGCACTTTTGCCGCGAGATTTCCAATCTGCCAGCGTGCTCTGATTTCTTCACATTTCATTGTATCACCGTAAAAGATTATAACAGATTTATCATAATCTGGCACTTGGTGTGCACACTATCTTTGTAAGGAGATGAACATATGTTTAAACATCAGAAGAAAATGATGAGACCTGTCCGTGTTGAAAGACCCAATCCGCAATATGCCAACCTGATGCAGGAACAGCTGGGAGGATGCAACGGAGAGCTCAAAGCCGCCATGCAGTATCTTTCTCAATCTTTCCGTGCAGAAGATCCAGCGATTAAAGATCTGTTTCTGGACATCGGAACAGAAGAACTCAGTCATTTGGAGATGGTCGCTGAAACCATCAATCTGCTCAACGGTCATGAAGTTGACTACACACAGATTGACAATGGACAGATTCAATCCATGGTCAGCTTTGGCTTAAATCCTGCTTTGATCAATTCCAGCGGCAATCCATGGACGGCAGATTATGTCACAGTAACTGGAGATTTAGCTGCAGACCTGCTGGCAGATATCGCATCTGAACAGCGTGCAAAAGTTGTTTATGAGTACCTCTATCGACAGATTGAAGACAAATACGTACGTGAAACGATCATGTTTCTTTTAGAAAGAGAAGAAGCCCACAACGCTCTGTTCTGTGAGGCTTTAAACAAGTACACTCAAGACAAAGGAAGCAATCTGAATTTTGGAATGAGCGAAGATTCAAAGCTGTATTTTGACTTATCCAAGCCTGGCAGATATTTCGATAATCCTGATCCGCATCAGATCAAGATTGAAAAAGGCAACAAAGAATAAAATCATATTTAAAAGAAGAAAAGCTGTCATTTAAATGACAGCTTTAATAATTGATTCCTTCAATCTCCAATTCATCCAGTTCTTCTTTTACAGCTTTTCTGACTTTCTTAGGTCTTGGCTTGTATTTGGTTCTTAACCAGTACCAGACCACAGGCGCAATAAACATGGATGAAATTGTACCTGCAATCAAACCTACAAACATGGCAAAGTTGAATGTAATAATTGCATTAGAACCTAAAATTAACAGACAGATCACAGGAAGCAGTGTTGTGATGGATGAATAGATAGAACGTGTAAATGTCTTATAGAGTGAATCATTGACAATCTGACGATAAACATCTGGTGTCAAATCCCCTTCTGTTTCCTTTACACTGAAACGGATACGGTCAAACACAACAATTGAGTTGTTGATGGAATAACCGATGATAGCCAGAATAACCGAAATCAATTCAATGTTGACTTCCATTCTGAAAATCGCAAAAACTGCAATCACAATCAATACATCGTGAACCAAAGCAACAATGCAGCTGATTGCATAATCCCATTTGAAACGTACAGTGACATATGCCAGCATTGCCAGCCATGCCATAACAGACAAAGTAAATGCACTCTTGACAAGTTCTCTTCCAACAACCGGTGTAACTACGTTATCGTTTGGTTCAATACCATACTTCTGAATAAACACCTGTTTGATTTCAGAAAGAGTTTCCTGTTCCAGCGCTTCACCAATTGTCACATAAACCACAGATTCACCCGACTGCTGTGTACGTGAAACATCAATTCCCAGCTGTTCAAATTCAGCTTCCACTTCAGCAACAGTAATTGCAGTATCTGCAGTCACTGTAATCTTAGTCCCCGATGAGAAGTCAATTCCCAGATTCAATGCACCATTGCCAGAAACGCCATTGAAAAGCATCAGCCCCAATGAACCAGCTAAAATCACAACTGCAGATACAATCGCAACTTTAGAATGCTTCACAAAATCAATCTTCTTGAATGGACCTTCATAGAAAGCTTCCTGATTCTTGTTGAAGTCAGGAATATTTTTCATTTTCACACCAAACCATGTCTTCTTATCATCCAGTTTTCCACTTTTCACCAATTGATTCAAAAGGAAACGGGAAACCCATACATTGAACACAAACGTACAGAAAATTGTCACCATAAACATGGTCGCAAAACCTTTAACCGTACCTGTCCCAAAGGCAAACATGATCAATGCTGCCAGAAGTGTTGTAAACTGAGCATCAAAAATTGTCCAGAATGAATCATTCTGACCTTCCAGAACTGCTTTGCTCACAGGATGTCCTGCATGCAGCTGCTCCTTGATACGTTCATACGTGATGACATTGGCATCAACCGTCATACCAACACCCAGCACTAAAGCTGCAATCCCCGGCAGTGTAAATACACCGCCCATGGCATTGTAGATGGCAAAGACTGAGAAGATATACAGCGCAAGCATAATCACTGAAATAACACCAGGCAGACGATACATCAGAATCATGAACAGCGCAACCAGCACAACACCAATTGCCCCAGCTTTTGCGGTCAAGCCAAATGCATCTTCTCCATAGTCAGCGGATACAACATTGGAATAAATTTCATTCATTTTGACAGGAAGACTTCCTGAATTAATCAGATCAGCCAGTTCACGTGCTTCAGCTTCAGTAAAGCTTCCTTTGATGACACAGTCTCCATCAATACGCTGAGAAACCCCTGCTGCACTGATGTACTTGGTTTCAAGTCCCTGCTGAGCCTTGACAGCTTCATCAATATAGCTGTCACCTTCTGCATAATCCAGCCAGATAATCATGATGTTGTTTGCCATTCTTGACACGGATTCTGTCATATCTCCGAACTTGTCAGTATCCGCAATCTTCAATGAGACAACTGGAACACCGTTTTCAAAAGCCAGTGAAGCTCCACCTTCTTTAATGATGGATGCATCTGCCAAAAGTTCATCATTGGCATCACGGAATGTCAAATTCGCAGTTGAACTGATGACACGGCGTGCCTGTTCAATGTCCTGTACTCCTGCTAGCTGAACACGGATTCTGTTTTCGCCTTCAATCATGATCTGAGGCTCGCTGACCCCCAGTACATTGATTCGCTTTGAAACACTTTGTGCAACAACGCTCATTTCAGGCAAAGAACCTTCTTCATCAAGCGGAGAAACTTCATAGACAATTTCAAATCCCCCCTGAAGATCCAATCCTAAGGAAATTCCAGAAGCAACATCTTTCGCAAATGTTCCCACCAGAATCAAAACCGCTAAAACTGAAACAAGAAAGACATAGAAATGTGTCATCAGGTTTTTCTTCTTTTTAGTCATGAGTTACTCCTTTCATCAACAGATCATTGTACGAAGACAAATCACTGCGATAACCATCTATGATGGCCTGTTTGGACATGTACTGAATAACAGTATCCGCATCCAAAGTCAAAATATCATTGACCGCTTCATGAAGTGAAGTCGGAACATTTCTTTTCCACTTCAGATCCACCAGCACATCAACCAGGTTATCATACGTCAAATTGGGATACTGCTGACGCTGCAGCTGATTGAGCTTTAAGACAATCGTCAGCTGAATCTGTCGATTGGTAATATCAAATTCCTGCATGCGCGCTTCACCCCCATTTTAAAATCATGCTTATCTATTATAAAGCATACTTTATAAAAATGGGAGGTAGAAAATGAAAAAAAAAGTAATAAAAACAACATGCATTCTGCTTGTCATTTCTGCATTATCTAAACTTCTTTCATTTCTGATTCGTATTTTCATTGCCAGAATCCTAAACAACGAGGCGATTCAGTATTATTCCCTGACAACTCCGGTTCTGGGATTTCTTATGACCTTGTCACAATTCGGTATTCCAAGTGCGCTCACACAGATGATTGCATCCAGAAAAAAAGCACAGGATACAATTGCTGCCGCAATTGTCCTGTCACTGATCAACAACTTTCTTCTGATTGTCTTGTGCGTACTGGGTATTCCTCTTTATGCCCGTCTGATCCTGCACCAGAGCGTACTTATTCCTGTTCTGTATGCATGTGTCCCATTGCTTCCAATGGTCATGCTCAGCGGTTTATGCAAAGGGTATCTGATTGGTCGACAGAACATGATTCTTGCCTCCAGCTCTCAGATTACAGAAGAGATTGTACGCCTTCTTTTTCTCTGGTTTCTTAACCCTTTTTTCAGTTCAAATCCTGTTTTCATGGCATCCTTTGCGATTTTATCACAGACTGCAGGCGAAATCGGAAGCTGCATCCATCTGGGCTTCGCATTAATTCTGAAACAACGTAAAAGAATTCACATTCCTTTGCATACTTTACAGTTTCAAACGATCAAAGAACTTCTGAATCTTTCCATCCCCATGACTTCAGCACGTCTGATTGGATCACTGACTGCCTTTTTAGAACCGGTTGTTTTATTGGGGATTGTTGCCGATACACATAAAGATGTCTATCTTGAAATTTTTTCTCAAATGAACACCTATATCCTTCCTTTAATCACTTTACCTGGTTTTTTCAGTCTCATCATCAGTTCGTGGCTGCTTCCTGCATTTTCTCAAGCCTTTGCCACAAGCACAAAAAAAGCCAGACAGCTATTTCTGGCAAGTTTCAGTTTTTCCCTTATTGCAGGATGCAGCATCTGTGGCTTTATGTTTTTATTTGCCAAACCGGTGTGCACTCTTTTGTATCACAAGACAGATATGGTCTATTTATTGAAGATGCTGGCCTTGCCTTTTTCCATATACGCTGTTCAGCCTGTATTGGGAAGTGTTCTTCATGGCGCAAACCAATCAACACGTGCCATGCTGGACACAGTTTGCGGATGTTGCATACGCCTTGTTTCTTTGGCGGTAATGGTCCAGAATTCTTTTTCATATGCCGCACCAGTCGCATTAATTCTTTCTGTTTCAACGACTACACTTCTGCATCTTCAGGCCTGTTTATCTTTGTTTGTCAATCACAAATAACCCCTCTTTTGTCCACATCGCAATAAAGATGGATTCTGGGCGCTTATTCAATTGAAGGCATTGTTCATACAGCCATTTCTCATCATAACCTAATGTCATCAAATGTTTTTTCTGAATGATTCCATCTGAAATCAAAGGAAATGGGTATTCCAATAGACAATGAGCTGTTTTTGCCACACTCAGCTGACCACTGTTTTCCAGAATCGCAAATTCAACTTCCTTCAGATCAAAACAATCTGTACTTCTTAATTGAACCAGAAGGTCATCGATTGTATATCGATGTCTTAACATTTCTTTCTGATTGATGACTCCTTTATAAATGATGCAAACTGGCTCACCTTCAAAAAAATCACGTATCTTCTTGGATTTAATACAAACCCATGAAACAAGATACTGAAGCAGGACCAGCACTCCAATTCCTGCAATAGCCTTAAAAGGCGAAAAATCAAGATTGGAGATACTTAAAGCTAGAAGTTCTGACATCACAAAAGCGATCACTACATCCAGCACAGAAAGTTCCCCTACTTCTCTTTTTCCCATCAACCTTAAGGCCACAACAATAATCACATAAAACAGAATACAACGTCCTACCAGCTGCATCAGATTCTCCTTGTATGAATACACTTGTATTGAGGTGACCTTATGAAATTCAACACGAAATCATTCCTTCCTTGTCTTTTCTGGCTCTTTCCCTTTTTAATCTGCGCCATCATTTCTCTTTTATACGCCTGTGACTTCATCAGCACATCCTTCTTCACTTTATTAAGTCGTATCAACGGTTGTCTTTTTTATCTACTGATGGGAACTCTTGTCTGTACAATCATGAAAAAAAGGCAATTTCTCATTGCCCTTTTCATTTCAATTTTAATTCTGTCAGTTCATCTGATGTATCCACATGACCTTGCAGGACATCTTCTGTTTGCCTTTAAACTGATTTTATTCAATTCAACTGTATTAAGAAATCTTATGCAGAATCAATCCAGATGATTTCTGACCAGTTCCTTAAACAAACGTCCGCGTTCTTCGAAGTTCTTGAACTGATCCCAGCTTGCACAGACTGGTGAAAACAGTACAACATCACCTTTCTGTGCCTTATCAAACACAACTTCTACTGCATCAGCCAGGTTGTCGCAAACGATCGCAGATGGCATCAAGCGCTTCAGCTGAAGCTTGGTTTCACCATAAACCACCATCAGTTTGATTTTATCAAGATAAGGACGGAGCTCTTCAAAGCCTGTCTTTTTATCATAACCACCTGCAATCAGAATGACACTTTGATCAAATGATTTCAATGCAGTGATTGTTGCGTCTGTGTTGGTTCCCTTTGAGTCGTTGTAATAGCGTACATCATGAATGGTTTCTACGTATTCCAGGCGATGTTCAACACCCTTAAACTCAGAAATACCAGCGCGGATATCATCCAAATCAACACCCATGCGATACGCCATGCAGGCAGCAACCATACAGTTCTGCAGATTGTGCTTGCCTGGAAGATGACAATCCTCTACAGAAAACAGCACTTCATCATACAACATGACATTGCCATTTCTCACACACAAGTCCGCTTCCTTTTCCATTGAGAAGTCTACCACCTTGCATGAAAGATCAGAAGTCAGTTTCATGATTTCCGGATCATCAATGTTTCTTAAAAACCAGTCCTGTTCAGTCTGATTTTTATGGACCAGCATTTTCGCTTCATAATATTTGTTTAAATCTTTGAAGTAATCCAGATGATCAGGGGTCAGATTCATGCAGACAGACACAACCGGATGGAATGCAGGACATGCCACCAGCTGAAATGCTGCAATTTCCATAGCGATATCTTTTTCTGACTCTTCATCTTCAATCACAAGATCACTCAAAGGACGGCCAATGTTGCCTGCTGTTTCAGCATTGGCTCTTTTTCTTTTTAGAAGTTCACCAAGAAGTGTCGTCGTTGTTGTTTTTCCGTTAGTACCTGTAACAGCACCCACCTGCAGATTTTTGCCATACCACAATGCAACTTCAATTTCATTGTAGATCGGTACATTCTTTTCCACAAAGTGCTTCACAAAAGGAACATGATATGGAATTCCTGGATTTTTTACAATGAATTCATATTCAAAAGACTTCAGAAATTCAGGATGACCTTCGTCATAGACACTGATTCCAAGATTTTCCAGCTCATAGCTTTCAGGCACTTTCTTCATGTCCGTCAAGACAACATCATACCCTTTTTTTACCAAAAGACGGCTGACTGCACAGCCGCTTAAAGCAGCTCCAATGACCAGTACTTTTTTCATTTTATAACACTCCCATCAAAAAGCCCAATGCAGCACATACAACGGAAAGCATCCAGAACATCTGTACAACTTTAGGTTCTTTCATCCCTGAAATGACGAAACTGTAATGAATCGGTGTGTACTTGAACACACGGCGTTTAAACACACGCACAGCAACCTGCTGAATCACAACACAGATGGTTTCCCACAGGAAAACACCACCAATGATCAACAAGCTTAATTCCATCTTCAGCACCATGGCAACTGCTGCTAAAACCCCACCAAGGGCCAAAGATCCTGCATCTCCCATAAAGATTTTTGCAGGATGAAGATTGTAGCGCAGATAACCAATCAAAGCACCCATGATTCCCAACAGGAATGATGCAATAATCACCTGATTCTGCTGAAGGGCAAACATGACATATGGACTGATCGCAATCAAGCTGCACCCTGCCGCAAGACCATCCATACCATCGGTCAGGTTCACCGCATTGGATTCACCCGTAAACATGATAAAGGCAAACACCACATAGAAAGCTCCTAACGGCAGCACCGCATTGATAAACGGAATTACAACATCTGTTGATACAAAGTCCTTGTAGAACCAGTAAAATCCAACTGCAATCAGCAGCTGCATCAAAAACTTGGCCCATGGCTTCAGACCTTCATTATCCTTTTTTACAACGATAATAAAATCATCTATAAAGCCAATCAAACCAAAGCCGACATACGCATCCAGCACCAGCA
>JAZRUQ010000108.1:0-17733 GCA_045652605.1 Erysipelotrichaceae bacterium | reverse complement strand
AATCACCATTGTATTCATCCATTCTATAAGCTCCAACTTCCAGATATTCAGAGAGCTTCAGTTCAGTACCTTCAACGCTTGTTGAAGTTGTTTCTGCGTAAACATTTACATCCAGGTTGTACTTCAGAGCCAGTGTCCCAGCGTTGCTAACACGCAGGAATACAACTTCAGTGTATCCTGGTTCATACAGAGCGTCTTCGTTCAAAACTGCAACTGTTTCATCAACAGGTGCCCAGTCATCAGCCCAGTCAGTCTTGTATTCCAGAACTACGTCCAGATTACCAGAAGTGATGATGTTGTTCTTAGATACTGCTGTATCTGTGAACCAAGCGAATGTTGAACCTACAAACATAGAGCAGCTGATCAACAGCATAAGCATGCTTGTAAGCAGTGCACGTTTTGTGCTTTTCTTATTCATATTTTTTTCCTCCTATAGTTCGACATTTCATTATGACACAACAGTTAGAAACGTCTTCAAACTATCTGTTGTGTTGTCACCAGATTAAATGCCGACAGTCTGGAACGCTTCATAAGCGCTGCTGCCTACATTTTTGGTCTGCACTGCGTCTGCTTTGACATCAATTGTAAAATTACCATCAAATGCAGCTGCCTGTGCCTGTGTCAAAGATTCAGGAATCTTCACACTGTCAAACAGAGTAATCACACTTCCTGGAGCCAGGACATCAGTGTAATACAGTACATAAGTTACTGTATCTGTTTCACCTTCGATTGCTTTTGAAATGTCTGTCCACTTTGTTTCATCAAATCCAACAAACAGATCTTCAATCTTCACATCAAGACCAAGTGCATTGATCCATGCAGTTGCATCAGAAATTGTTACAGTAACGCGAATGTACTGGTCGTACGCTCCAGTATTTTCCACGTTCACAACCTTGCTGAGTCGATCACCTGGAAGAATTGCTTCGTATTCCAGGCTATCTGCATAGTCCTTGTCATCAGCTTCATTGAAGTCTCCATCTCCATTGCTGTCATACTGTTCCCAGACATCCACCGAGAAGATATCATCTGGATCAGTTGTTTCATCTGAAGTTGCAACCATGAACTTGTTCTGTGCATTATCTTTTGCACTGAACCAAGCCAATGATCCTGCTGTTGAAATCAGAGTCAGAAGGCAGATCAGAAGTGCGAGCACAACCACTTTTCTTTTTGAACGTTTCATCATGTTTTCCTCCTTTCTTTTTTTATTTCAAAATCGTATTCATGGGAATTCCGGTCATCAATACGATTTCAAAAACTAGTTCTGTTTCTTTTTATCAAACAGATCAGGCAGAAACACGCCTGCTATCAAAAGGACAACTACACCAATTGCGATGTAGGTTCCTGGCGGATGCTGAATAAAATCAGATACATATCCCAGCAATGGAATCGAAAACTGCGGTACACCGATGACATTGTTGAAATGAACAGGTGATGCATCTGGTGTATCATTGGCATCTCCCTTTGTATAGAAGTGCTGATTTTCAGTGTCTACTTCCACTACACGATGTGTTGCCACAACCAGATCCGAATTGAGCACAAAGGTGATGACATCCCCTTCTTTGATGTCATGGACATCAACGTCTTTGACATAGATGAGATCGCCTACACTGTACTGCGGCTCCATGCTTCCTGAAATGACATTGAACACCTGATAGCCCAATAGTCTTGTCCCGACAAGAAACACTGCACACAGCACACACAATACTGTCAGAAGTCCGCTTAAAGCCTCCAGAACTTTCTTCATTTACTGTTCCTCCGGCTTCTGTGCTTTCTGCTGTTCCATCTGTGCTTTCAATTCCTGAAGTTCTTTCATCATTCTCAATGTTTCCTGACGATCGGCTTCAAGTTTTGCCTTTTCAGCCTCAAGTTCTGCATTCTGTTCCTTCTTATACGCTCTAAACAGCATAATCGACTGATAAGCCTGATATAAAATCAGCAGCATAAACGGTGTGAAAATGCACACAAAATATCCCTGAGGAGTCTTCAGGAAGTTGAAGAACACACCCAGTTTAGGAATCGCAAATTGATATTCACCCAAAACATATGGATACGTCACAACTGTTGCATCATCTGTATCTGTTGTTGTCCCATAAGTGACAAAACCTGGCGCACCACTGGCATCTGTTGTCTTTCTTCTGATTTTATGTGTGACTGTTTCACCAAAATTTTCTGAATTCTGCGAGATAAACGAAATGATATCTCCCTCTTGCAATTCAGCTGGTTCCACCTGCTTCACCAGAATCAGATCTCCTGCATCAAAGTCAGTTGCAGACATGGAGTCTGATTTTACAATATACGCTCTATAGCCTAAAATGTGACGATCATTTCGATTGAATGTCGTAACTGAAATCAATGTAAAAACCATCATGAAAACAGCCAGCGCAGTAATCAATCCTACAATAAAATTTTTAATTGCATTTATTGTCTTTTTCATCATCAATCTTCCTTTCCACCTTAAAAACAGGACGAGTGCACGCAAAAAAGAACAAGTGCTGACACTCCAATGTAATTATCGTACTTTTCACAGAAATATTCAAGGCAATATCTGGATTTTTCATAAAAGAAAAACAAGAAGGAGTTCAAAGTTTGAACTCCTTCTTTTCATCATTTCATTTAACCGTTGATTTTCTGCTGAACATTAATCACTTTCTTGAATGAATCTACAATCAGAACATAAGATTGACCTTCAACCAAAAGAGTCTTTGCATATTTTACAGCTTCTTCATCCGCGTTATATTCTTCAAATGTTTCCTCATCCATAAACACATATTCACTTCCGCTTTCATATAGTAATGAAACAGAAATTTCATGAGTAAGAGACAGGATTCTATTGATTTCTGCAATCTCTCTATGTGTATTTGCCTTGTATTCAATCTGCTGTTCACGGGTTCTGCAGCGTTCAAGTCCTGTGCGATACATCAATAATGCATCTTTATAGTAGCCTAAGGCAGTGAGGATCCTTCCACCCATCCTATAATATTCTTCATGATGATGAACACAGTGATAACGCCAATGTTCCCACGCTTCCATGGCTTTGAATTCATCCAGCAGTCTTTTTACTTTTATCAATTCCATTTTGTAAATTCCTCCCTGATTTAATTTTATAAAGTTTCCTACTCTCTATCAACTCCTGATTATCTTAGAAGCTCATTGATTTTTTTGAGTCAAAGAATGGTGCTGTACCCTGTGGATCTTTGAATGCTTCATTTTTATACACCATGATTTCCTGTCACTTTCACGATACCCAGTATTAGCTTTTCTTTCTTTTTTTCATATCTATGAAACAAACCAAATCTTAACCAGATTCAGTAAAATTACAGTGAAATTCAAAATACAATGCGTTATAATAAATTAGATTATTAGGTTGGTATTTTTATGAAAAACACAACAACAAAGAAAATCTATAGCCTTGAAACTTTCGTCTTTTTGATTGTTTTCTTTGGTCTTTTTGGCTCTTTGTCCTCTATCATGGGTTTACCGAACATGATGAATACATTAATGAACACTGCATATGCACTTTTAATGGACACTGTCTTTTATATTATGGCGATTTCGGTGATTGCTGGTGCTATCGGTGCTATCTTTATTGAGTTTGGTGTGATTGCAGTTTTAAACAAACTGCTCTCTCCATTGATGAAACCGATTTTTGGACTGCCAGGCGCTGCAGCAATGGGAATTATGTCGACTTTCTTATCTGACAATCCTGCAATTTTGGCACTGGCTGATGATACTTCTTTCAGACGTTATTTCAAGAAGTTTCAGCTGCCTGCACTGACGAATCTGGGGACAGGATTTGGCATGGGGCTGATCACAGTCACATTCATGATGGGGCTTGCCCCAAAAGATGGCGCCTCTTTTTTACCCGCTGCACTCATTGGACTGTTAGGAGCTGCCATTGGCAGTGCTGTCAGTGTCAGAATCATGCTGATGTTCACAAAAAAGATGTATGGGACTGAAACTGAAGCTTATGAAGGGCATGATCAGGCTGAAATGATTGACAATATGCGTGTCGTGCATGAGGGATCTGTCGCAAGCCGTGCCATGAATGCACTTCTCGATGGAGGCAAACAAGGTGTTGCATTAGGCCTTGAAATTATTCCTGGTGTTCTGATTATCTGCACCTTGGTAATGATGCTGACAAACAGTGCTCAAAATGGTGTTTACACAGGTGCAGCTTATGAAGGCATTGGGCTTCTTCCTTATTTAGGGACTAAGATTGATTTTATTCTGCAGCCTCTGTTTGGCTTTACTTCTGCAGAATGCATCGCTGTTCCAATTACTGCATTGGGATCTGCTGGCGCTGCCATTGGTCTGATTCCCGGCATGGTTTCAACTGGCATAGCTACAGGCAATGATATTGCAGTCTTTACTGCAATGTGCATGTGTTACAGTGGTTATCTTTCAACTCATGTAGCGATGATGTCTGTGCTCAAATTCCCAGAGCTCACTGGCAAATCCATTCTAGCTCATACCCTAGGCGGTCTGTGTGCTGGAATCAGTGCTCACTGGATTTATCTTTTGCTTCTTTAAACTCTGATTTATTCAGAGTTTTTTTGTTATAATAGATGTGATAAAAATGGAGGATTCCTTTATGAACCTGAACAAAACTACTCTTGCGGCTATGTTTGACCATACTTACCTGAAGGCAGATGCTTCATACAAAGAAATGAAGAAACTGTGTGATGAAGCACGTTCCATTGGGACTGCCATGGTTGCGGTCAATTCATGCCAGTCTAAACTGTGCAAAGAACTCTTAAAAGATACAGACATCCATGTAGGTGCTGCCATTGGCTTTCCTTTAGGTCAGACCACAATTGCGGTCAAAGTTTTTGAAACTGAAGATGCAATCAAAAATGGTGCAGATGAAATTGATTATATGATCAATCAGACTGAACTGAAAAATGGAAACTGGGATTATATTCAGTCAGAAATGGAACAGATCACTGCAATGTGTCACAAATACAACGTACCATGCAAAGTGATCTTTGAAAACTGCTATTTAACGAAAGATGAAATCAGAAAGCTGTCTGAAATTGCACTGGTTGTCAAACCAGACTTCATCAAGACAAGCACTGGTTTTGGTACAGGCGGAGCAACACTGGAAGATGTGAAACTGATGAAAAGCGTTGTCGGCGATGCGGTCAAAGTCAAAGCAGCTGGTGGTATCCGTGACTGGAAAACATGCAAGGCAATGATTGAAGCTGGTGCTGAACGTATCGGTACAAGTGCATCGCTGAAAATTCTTGAGGAATTCGTCAATGAGTACGCTGATTAAAAACTGCACGATTGTTCCAGATGACAAGACACTGTTTAAAGGCAGTGTTCTGGTTGAAAATGGAAAAATCAAAGCTTTTTACCATGAAGGTTCCGAGTTGCCTGCAACAGATGGAATCATTGAGGGGGATGGTCAATACCTGATTCCTGGTATGATTGATATTCATCTGCATGGCAGCTACGGCTATGACTTTATTCGTGATCCACAGACTTCTATTGATATTGTTTCAAAAGGACTGGTACAGGAAGGTACAACGGCATTCATGGCATCGCTAACAGTGGTATCTCATGATGAGCTGTGTGCCTTGCTGGATGAATACCGCATGGTACAGCAGCCGCAGCAGGCTTCACTGTTTCTTGGGGTTCACTCTGAAGGCCCTTATCTTTCAAAAGAATACAAGGCATTGATGGATGATACCTATCTGCGCGATCCTGATTTAAATGAACTGAACGACATGCATCAGGCTTCTGGCGGATGTTTAAAGATCATGACCATTGCTCCTGAAAGAAAAGGCATGGACAAGTTTATTCCGGAAGCTTTAGACAAAGGCATCACTTTAATGATTGGACATACAGCAACAACATGTGATGAAGCGCAGAAAGCATTGGACATGGGTGTCACTGGATTTACCCACCTCTACAATGCCATGACTCAGCATCAGCATCGCAGTCCCGGTGCAGTTACAGCAGCCATCTTAAACCCGCAGGCTTACTGTGAACTGATTGTGGATGGTTTCCATACCCATCCTGATACAGTGCGTGCGACATGGAAAATCATGGGACCCGATCAGATTGTGCTGATTACCGACGCCATGCTTGGAAAAGGCATGCCGGATGGCGAATATGAATTCTCATTGCTCAACTGCAGAAAAACAGGAAGCACTGTACAAGTCATTGAAACAGGACGCATTGCAGGCAGCTGCATCACCATGATTGATGCAATCAGAAACATGAAGGAATTCACTAACTGCACCATCAATGATCTGGTGCATATGGCCTGCATGAATCCTGCCAAAGTTGCAGGTGTCTTCGATACAAAAGGCTCTCTTGAAATCGGCAAAGATGCAGATATGATTCTGCTGGATGAAAATCTGAACTGCAGATACACCATGATTGCTGGAGAGTCTGTCTATTTCAAATAAGCACTTGGCAAAACCAAGTGTTTTTATATACAAAACACTCCCCTTGAACAGGACATACACTCATGATAAAATAAAATTACCAAAAAGGTAATTTTTTTAGAAAGGAGGGCACTCTATCAAAATTCAATATCACAACAAAAAAGTTGAAAAACTTTGTACAGATTTTAAAAAAGCCAAAAAAGATTTGCCTGAAATTGTAGCAGAAAAGCTTCATGCCCTCATCAATCTGATTGAGAGCGCAGAAAATCTTCAAGACATCAATAACTTGCGCATATACTATCTTCACCCCCTCCTGGGAAAAAGAGAAGGTCAATATGCCCTTGATATTGCTGGTAGAAAAGCAGGTTATCGCCTTATCCTTATTCCACTGGATAAGCAAGGAAAAAAATGGCAGACAAACGATGTCAATCATGTATATAAATCAACAAATGTGATTATTGCATTGGAGGTGACAAATCACTATGAGTAAAACAGAATATAAAGAATTGATTGCATTTCATCCAGGATACTACATAAAGTGTTATCTTGATGATCAGAATCTCACACAGGAAGAATTAGCCAAACGCCTTCAAATGTCACCCAAATATGTAAGTGAGCTTGTGAATGGCAGAATTAATCTTACAGATGAAATGGTCCTTAAACTTTCAATTGTATTTGATACAACAACTTCAATGTGGCTGAATTTAAATAAGAACTACATTGAAAAAAAGCTTGAAATTGAAAAGAGAATAAAAATCGATGAAGAGTGCGAACTTATTAAAGAAATTGACTATAAATTCTGGACTGATTTAGGATTAGTTAGAGAAACAAAGAAAATAAAAGAAAAAGTAGAGGAACTTCAAAGATATATGAAAGTATCCTCTTTAAGTGTGCTGTGTCAAAGAGATTTCCTCGTTCAATACAGAACCAGTATCTCTTCAGTTACAGACGTCAATGTAATGAATGCAAATGCCTGGGTACAGACCGCAATCAACATTGGCACATTAAATCAAACAAAACCTTTTAACCGTAGAAAGCTAGTTGAATCCCTTGATGAAATCCGAGACATGACTGTAATGGATCCTGTTGTTTTTTTTCCACGGCTTGTTCAGCTTCTGGCAGAATGCGGAGTTTCTTTGGTACTGCTGCCTAATCTGAAAAACTGCGGAATCAACGGTGCTGTAAAATGGCTGGGAAAAGACAAAGTCATTCTGGCATTAAATAATCGCGGCAAATACGCAGATACATTCTGGTTTGCTTTATTCCATGAATTAGGTCATGTTCTTCAGCAAAGAATAAAAGTACTTCATGTGAGTGAAATCAACAATGATGGATTGAAGGCAAATGAACTTATCGACAGACTCGAAAAAGAAGCAAATGAGTTTTCCAGAAACACGCTGATTCCTCAAGATGAATACAGCCGTTTCATTCAACAAAGAAATTTTACTCTAGGTTCGATCTTAAAGTTTGCAGAGTGCATAAATCTTATGCCAGGCATTGTTGTCGGACGCTTGCAGAATGATCACTATATTTCCTACAAATCTCCACTCAACAAACTTAAAATACAATATGATTTCAAATAAACTAAAAGCCACTCACGTGGCTTTTTCTAGTTAATAGAATTTCGCAATATCATCCACACTTTTACGTCTTGGACGATCTGGGTCAAGATCTGGATATCCCACCGAAATGACCGCAACAACCGATTCAGTTTCCGGAATACTCAGTACTTCTTTTAAAGCCTGTGCATCACGAATACCCATAATCAATGTACCTAAACCTAATTCTGCAGCTTTGTTGATAAGATTCATGTTGTGAAGACCACAGTCATAATATCCCCATCCATTGCCAAGTTCATTGGTCTGTGTACCATCTTTATCAAATCCTGAACGATTCAGAACAATGGTGGATACAATCAGTACAGGTGCATTGATGACATTGTTCTGATTGAACGGTGCAAGACATGCATTTACTTTCTCACGCATTTCTGGTGTTTGTGCAACATAATAACGTGTTACCTGTGAATTCTTCCATGATGGTGCTAAAATTGCAGCTTCAACCATCTGACGAACCAGAGCTTCATCTACTGGTTTATTCTGATATTTACGGATGCTTTTTCTTAAATTCATGATTTCATTGTATTCCATAGTATTTCCTCAGCTTTTCTTTAGTATATCATATTTGACAACGTATTCTGCAAGAATCTATAATTGTACTGAAATGAGGAATCCTTATGTCAAATATCATTGAAATTACGGAATATTCAGCCGTTGAACTGGATATGTATGCCCGTTTGAATGAAGCTCAGCTGCTTCACTATTATGAACCTGAACTGGGTCTGTTCATTACAGAAAGTCCTCTGGTGATTGGACGTGCACTGGATGCTGGCTATGAACCTGTATCTCTTCTTTTAGAAAAGAGACATGTGGATACACAGGCAAAAGACATCATTGAACGCTGCGGTGATGTGCCTGTTTATGCAGCAGAATTAAGTGTACTGACACAGATGACAGGCTTTCAATTGACTCGTGGTGCACTATGTGCCATGAAACGAAAAGAACTTCCTTCTGTAAAGGAAATTCTGAAAGATGCAAAGCGTGTGGCTGTGCTTGAAAGTGTGATGAATCCCACCAACATTGGAGCTATCTTCAGAAGTGCTGCAGCATTGAATATGGATGCAGTTCTTTTGACAAAAGGCTGTTCAGATCCGCTGTATCGTCGTGCCAGCCGCGTTGCCATGGGAACAGTTTTCCAGATTCCATGGACAACGATTGATGATCTGAATGAATTGAAAGAACTCGGTTTTAAAACAGCAGCGATGGCTCTTTGCGATGATTCTGTCTCGATTGATGATCCAGAGTTAATGAGTGAAGAAAAACTAGCTATTGTGTTAGGTACTGAAGGTGATGGACTTGCCAAAAGTACAATTTCCGATTGTGATTATACTGTAAAAATTCCAATGTCTCATGGTGTTGATTCACTCAATGTTGCTGCAGCCAGTGCAGTTGCCTTCTGGCAGCTTGGAAACAAGAAATAACCCGTACAGATCTGTACGGGTTTCTTACTATTCTAGTCCTAAGAATTGACTGATTTCAGCCAAAAGACGATTCATCTTGTCTTCAACACTCTGTGAGTTTTCAATAATATGATGATATGGATGCTTTGACCAGGCTTTAATCAGAACATCATCCAGTGCTGCTGCCTGTTCAGCTGTTTCATAACGGGCAACATTGGTTTCAAAATTATAGAAATCTTCTAATCCCTTTGCGGTTGTCACCATATGGAAGATTGCATCATAGCTTGCATTGACTTCATCTTCTGTTGTATTCAGTACTTCCAGACACTTGTCAAATTCCTGGCCTGTCATATAAGCCTTGTTGTCAAGCATACCACGGTCGCAGACAATCAAGAATTTATCCTGAGGCATTGTACGTACTGCTTCATCAAACATCTGTTCTTTAAAACGCTGAAGCTTGCACTGTACAATCTGATAATCCAGATTTGTTCCTGTAGTCCAAGGACATACTCCACCTGAAATCAGCTCAGTTGCAGTTTCTGGCACAAACAGAACAACATATCCCGCTTCAGTAAATTTTTCTTTGATCAGTTTCGCAGCTTCAGATTTACCAGCACATGGTCCACCTGTTAAAACAATCTTTTTAATTTCCATAAGATTAACTTCTTTCTTTTTTTACATTAAAATTATACTCGGTTCTGTTCATTAAGTCTATCTTTCAATGTCTTTTCACTTTGTTTTCTTTACTTTCTGATGAAGTTGAACTACAATAGTAAAGCTTAATAGGAGAAAATTATGTGGAATGACATTGAAAATATAACAAAAATAGGCATTGGTAAAATTGAAATGGCAACTGCACAACCTTTTAAATTCTTTATGCGATCATGCATGGCAGGTGCTTATCTGGCTATGGCTGCCATCCTTTCTTATTCATTGGGAGCACTCTTTCAGGAAAATGCTGCACTTTCCAAAACTCTGGTTGCAAGTTCATTCGGTATTGGTCTTGCAATGATTGTTTTCTTAGGTGGTGAATTGTTTACAGGCAACTGTTTTACAACAATTATGCCTGTCTACACAAAAAAGAAAAAGGTAGTCGATCTGATTCCTTCATGGCTGATCTGCTACTTTGGAAACTGTCTTGGTTCTGCCATCATCTGTGCTATCTTTATTTACAGTGGTTCACTGAAAGGCGCAATGACCATGTATCTGACTTCAGTTATCCAGTCAAAACTGCATTTTGATGCAATTGAACTGATTTTAAAAGGCATTCTGTGCAATTTCATCGTCTGTGTTGGAGCTTATACCGGCATGAAAGTTCAGGACAGCATGACCAAGCTGATCTTTCTGGTCATCATTGTTATGGCATTTGTTCTGCCAGGATTTGAACACTGCATTGCAAATGCAGGCACATTCACAATGGGAGTGACATTACTGGGATCAAGTGTCAGCTGGGCACCTCTTCCAGTTCATATGCTTCTAAGCACAATTGGAAATATTATTGGTGGAAGCATTCTGTTTGGTCTTCCAATCTATCTGACATTCAAAGACTAAGGTTCCCTTAGTCTTTTCTTATGTTAAAATAGAAATAACAGGAGGTCTATCATGAATCAGAGATGGAAATTTAATGCAGATGTAGAAAAAGTCCCATGCGGTGAAGGTGTTGAAAGAAAAATACTGGCTTACACAGATGAACTGATGGCAGTAGAAAATCATTTTAAGACAGGTGGTGTTGGCTCACTGCATTCTCATCCACATACTCAGATTACGTACGTCGTATCAGGACAGTTTGAGTTTGAAATTGATGGTGTGAAGAAAGTTGTCAATCCAGGTGATACCATGCTGAAAAAAGATGGTGTCATTCATGGCTGTGTCTGTCTGAAAGAGGGTATCCTTTTAGACATCTTTACTCCAATGAGAGAAGATTTTGTCAAATAAAAAAATGATGTGGAAATCAAACTGAAGATTTCCACATTATTTTTTTATCTTATTCTGTACGACACCTACTGTCATTTATTCAAATCATCACTGAAACCATCCCAGACTGGTTTCCCGGAATATTGAAGAGCTTTCGTTTTTCCTGTCAAGACATGAAGTGCACCTAAAGCCAGCGCTTCCTGCTCATACTCTCCAGCATACACACTGACGGGTGCAATCCATCCACAGCGCTTGTCAATCTGTTCTCTCACATCATTGAAACGAAGCAGACCGCCAGTCAGTACAATACCATCCACTTCTCCATTCAGAACTGTACTCATCGCTCCGATTTGCTTACAAACCTGATAAATCATCGCATTCCATACTCGAACTGCTTTTGAATCTCCTTGTTCAACAAGTTTGTGAATTGCGTCTGAGTTGGAAGTTCCAAAGTAACTGGAAAGACCTCCTGTCACACTGCAAAGTCTCATCATTTCTTCTTTAGGCTTGTCCCACAAACAGCTAACGATGTCTGTAACTGCCATTGATCCCATTCTGGTTGGAGTGAATGGTCCATCACCGCCACCACCATCATTGCCATCAATCATTCGTCCCTTTTGATGCGCCGTTACTGTAATGCCGCCATCAATATGACAGACAATCAGATTGCATTCTTCATAGGATCGATTCAGTTTCTCAGCCTGCTTTCTGGCCACAACTTTTAAATTCAGCGCATGAGATATTGCACGGCGAGTGATTCCATCAACCCCTGTAACTCTTGCCAGGTCACAATATTCATCAACGACTGTTGGATCACTCATAAACATTTTACAGCCAGTCTGTTCATGAACTCTTTGAGCCATCTGCACACCCAGCATGGATGCATGATACAATCCGCCTTTGGCTGATTTTGTATCTTCAATCAAAAGTTCGCTGACTTCATAAGTACCTGAAACGACACTGTAACTAGATCCGCCTCTTGCTGCAACAGCATCCAGATCTTTGAGATCAAATTGATTGTCTTTGGCAAACTGATAGACAACTTCCATCCTGAAATCAAGCTGATCATTGATTGTTTCAAATTCTTTTAACACAGATGAGTCATGAAACACATCCACTGTTTTAACATTGACTTCATTATGAAATAAAGAAAGTTTTGTTGAAGTCGATCCTGGGTTCAACACCAATATCTTGTATTCTTTCACTTTCATCATCTCCATTTTCTTCATTGTACTCCTATAAATTCAAAATGCAATGCAACAGTTATGGCCAATTGTCACTGAAAGAAAACCGCTTATCAACAGAAACCCGAAGTCTTACGACTTCGGGCATTTTATGATTAGAATCGAATGATATTTCCACTGAGCAGATCAAGATATTCTTCTTTGCATGTCAAGAAAATCACCTGATGCTTTTTGGAACATTCCTTCAGCAGCTCACACGCCTGAGCTGTACGCTGAGCATCCATATCTGTAAACGGATCATCAAAGACAATGATTCCATCTCCATCTGGGAACAGATGATCTAAAACAGCCAGACGGAATGCCAAAGCAACGGTATCCTTTGTACCTTCAGAAAGCTTGGAATAGCTCAAAAGATGCTGATTGCTGTAAATGTTCATGTTCAGTTTATCAGAATCAGGGAATTCTGAAGAGACATGATCTGATGAAATCACATTCAGATAATGATTGAAATGCTTGGCAATATCTTGCATTGGATTAGCCTGCATGCATTCTTTCTGTTTGTTGAATACTTCCTGAATATATCTCCAATGATGAAGCAGAGACTTTGTTTCTTCAAAGACAGCCTGTGCTTTTTCAACAGTTTCTTTACATGCATCAGGATGAGTATCTTTATAGTCTTCCAATCTGCTCAATGCAGCCGTTTTCTCTGTAAGCGCCTGTTCACGAAGCACTGTTTTATTCTTCAGCTGCATTTGAAGCGTTTCAAGCTGACGCTGCGGATCTGCAATACCACGATATTCTGATGGAATCTCTTCAGAAGCAGATACAGCCTCTTTCGCTTTAAGAAGTTCCATTGACAGATCAAACGCTTTAGCTTTCAAATCATTGACATTGCTGTATTCCTGCTCAAAACTGTCCATAACAGTCTCTGTTCTGGTCATGAAAGTTGTCAAATCAAGTCCTCCTGTCAACATGTACACATCAGATTCAATCTGTTCTTTTGTGCGATCAACAGCTTCTGTATTCTCTGCCATCTCTTTTAACTGCCCAAGTGTGAGATTACCTAATACTCTGGCCATGTTCATGTTAACTCGTTCCACTTTGGACTTTGCATCTTGAACTTTCTGTACCTGCATCAAGAGCTCTTCCAGTGTTTCAACACCATATCTTTCAAAGACAGCCTTTATTGCAGCTTTGCAATGTGCTGTCTTTTCATTAATCTGATCCACATTCACATTGGCAGCAGTCAACGTCATTTCCATTACTCCTGGAATGATAACCTGAACAGCTTCAGTAATGGAAGCCAAATCTCCATCAAGTTCCAGTTTCTTTCCTGTACGCAATGAAACAAGCTCTATTTCATGATCACCCATCATGTGAATCAATGCCTTCAGGTTCATGCCGCACAGCTGGTTTTCAAGCACTGCAATTTCTCGTTGCGCTTTTTCTACAATTGCAATTTCAGCTCTATCAGCTGCCTGCAGTGATGCATTTTTGACATCTTCTTCAGAAAGTTCTGCCTGCAGCGCATTCACCGACTGCCACATATCCAGAATCAGACGATTGTTTCTTTCTATCTTCAGCTGTTTTGCCTTTTCCAGTTTTTCTTTCAGATCAGGCCATCTAGAAAGGACATCATTGATTTTCTGTAATTCTTTATCTAAACGTTCAACTGTTTTCCTGCGTTCATTTTGAATCATAAGCTGCTGCGCAAAAGAACTGAATCGATCATAAACTTCACGTGCTTTTTCCACTTCTGCATCTTTGATAAGATAATTGCTGGAAGTACGGTCTGCTTCTTTTTCCCTGCGGGAAACTTCTTCCAGTTCAGTACGTGCTTTTTCCATATGGTAGTATGCCTTCAAAATCTGTCCAAGATCTTTTGTCCAATGTCCGTTTCTGTTAGGAACCGGCATATCGCGATCAAAATCCCAGTGTTTCCCGCCAACTTCCTCAACCTTCTTTGCGATCGCCTGTTCAATCACATCCATTGAAATTCCATCACTTTCGACAAAAGCCTGAGAAAGCAGTTCAGTTATTTCCTGTTTTGTTTCTGTTTTCTGTGATGCATCCAAAAGAGTCTGCAGCGATGTATTCATATTCTGCTGAGAAGTCATCAGCAGATCGGTATAAACACCCTCACCATAGACAAGAACATCTTTCATCAATTCATTAATCTTGCCAGGATCCCTGAATTCACCATCTGGGGTTGAAAGCTGAACACGCCCCTGTGTCCCCCATTCTTTATTTAAGGTAAATTGACCATCGATTGTCTCGAACTCAACTGTTCCATCCACAAAGTCACCGGCAATTCCGTTCTTTCTGGCACTTGGAAAATACTGTTCAACAAATTCTTTGTCTTGCTTTTTGGTTTTGCTGAGTTTGATATCTTGAAACAAAGTACGAGAAAGCAGATTGACCAATGTGCTTTTTCCGCTTTCATTCTGACCAAACACAACATTGATGCCATCTGTGAAGGCAACATTCTGATTTCGAACACCTGCAAACTGTCTGCAGGATACATTTCTGATTTTCATTTATTTGCCCTCCTTCAGACTCTCTAACAATTCATATGCAAGCTGTGCTTCTTTTGGTTGATCCAGAAGTGAAGTTAAAAACTTTGCAGAAAAAGATGTTTCAGAAAATTCTTTATCTATCAGTTCTTTTGAAATCAGCTTGCTGAGCTTATAGTCATTGTACGTTCCTTCAAGGAAACGACTTAAAACTGAACGCAGAACCTGGTGTCTTTCTGCATATTCATCAATTGTCACTGAACCTGTCAAAATCAGATCCACAACACTGTTGTCTGCACAATCTTTCAGTTCATCTGTCAGAATCTGTTCCATCTTCTCTGCAGCAACTTCAATATTCTTGCGATAGAAACGCAGATTTCCTGTAACAACTTTCTTCGCACGTACCGTCTTGTCTTCTGCAATTTCTACAATAAAACACAAACCTTCTGTGTTGCAGGCAACATCTGTCTGAACATGAGTACCTGCATTAAAGATTTTTCCACAGGATGTATAGTTTTCAGTAATATGACGAGGGAATGGAACATGTGTATGACCAATCAGCCATGCATCCACTGGAACGCTTTCCAGTTCTTCATACTTCATTGGGAAATACTTTCCTTCATCATCCAGTGATTCCCCTTCTACAGAACCATGCGCAATCCCAAGATGATATACACTCTTATCCATTTCAAGCTCTTTGATCCATCCAATGTTGTTGTGTCCTGGTTCAGAGTGTTTGGAAGTACACAGTGCAGGATAAAGCACGACTTCTTCTTCATTCACATTGATTAAATATGGACGATATTCTTTCATCAGCAGAATGTTGTCATAAGAGCTCATAACTTCTTTAAATGTTCTCCATACTTTGACTTCATCATCATAATAATCATGATTCCCAGGCAGAACCGCAACAGTTCCTGTAAATCCAGACAAATGATCCAAAAGAGTTTTTATTTCTTTTTTTGCAGGTCCGGTTGTATTTTCAAACAAATCTCCTGTAATGACAAACAAATCACAGTTCTCATCATTTGCAGTCTTCACCATTGTTTCAAAAGCAGAAATTCTGCTTGAAATCAGTACATCTGAATGTTCATAATTTGCATATTTTAATCCGATATGGTTATCCCCTGTCACAAATATTCTTAACATAGATAATCCTCCATTCATGAATTTTTTCTCTTAGATTATATCATAAAAGCAACTTGCCCAAATACTTCCCTTTGTATTTCCTGATGTGCGAAAAAGAAAAAATCGTCATGAAACATGACGATTTAATGCAAATAGAAATTTTTGTTCACACTCATTTTTGAACCCGCTTGTTATATCAAGTGGACGTTTATCTTCCGTTAATCTGAGAAGCGCAATAGATACGACTTCCAAGATAGGCCAACAGCGCTGCAGCGACAAGATAGAGCAACGGAACGATTTGATATGAGGTAAAATGCATCCCAAACAGAGAAACCAGTCGAAGATCGAAGGTATTCCACATGGCCAGAAAGCTTGTGGGAAGATAATCCCATATCTGTCCCAAAATACGGTATTCTGCAGGTATTTGAATAACCATTCCTGCAAGCATCATGCCCGCGGGAATAGAGATTGCTGCAACACTGTTATGAAACAGTTCGGACAGAAACATGACAAATACACTGATGAAGAGCGCGGTCACCATTAGACAACCGTACGCAATCAGGCAGGCTTGGCCTATTGTGATATTGCCTGCATAGCTGGTGTAGAAAATCTGTATGACTGTATCAAAGCCTTCTGAACCATACACACAATAACACAGTCCCCAAGTCAGCATGGTCATCAGCAATGCACCAATACACCCAACAGTTATCCCGGATAACAGTTTGATCCAATAGAGTTGTCTTTTCCCATTGGCAGTACAAAGCACAAGCTGATCTGTACGATGAGTGCGCTCATCAGGAAAACTGCTTGAAAGAACAACAGCTACAAAAAGCAGCATCATGAAACCTACGATAAGAAAATTATCCAAGATAATTCGATAGGCTTCATAGAACTGATAGACAACAGGTGTTTCAAGAGCATCAGCCTGCTTTTTCCAATATGCAATTTCAGCCTCAGTCAAATTGCTGTTGGTGGCTGATTCTTCAAATTGATTCTTCATGGCAGCATAGAGTGCAGCTTCATCAGCTACCCAGTTTACTACTGATGATTTGTTCATACCTGTCCAGAATTGAATTAAATGAAAGATTTCACTGTAAGGTCTGGCATAAGTCTGGTATTCTTCCGTTAAAATATATTTGGTTTCTATCGGCAAGTCTTTGTAAGCTGCAATTGTCTTTTCCAGCAGAGACTGGTCGATAGGTTTGCCACTCAGTGCTTTACGATATTCTTGATCAATCATATGCTGTTCATAGTTTGTGCTGATGAATTCACCATTCACACTATAATTTCCCGTCAAAGGAAACACAATTGAAAAAACAATGCCTGCCATGCAGATAAGAAGAGTGACCCAAAGCATCTTTTTCTGCAGCAGCTTTTTCAGTTCATATCTATAAAGAGTCAACAGATTATTCATGGCTTTCTTCCTCGAATTGTGAAAGATAGAAACTCTCTAAATTACCCATCTGCTCATCCCATGGTCCCTGATAAACCAGATTTCCATCCTTCATCATGAGCACTTCATCCGCAATATGTTCAATGTCAGAAACAATATGAGTCGACAGCAGTACGATGCTGTCTTTACC
>JAZRUQ010000107.1:0-3058 GCA_045652605.1 Erysipelotrichaceae bacterium | reverse complement strand
TTCGCGATGACCTCGATCCACAAGCACTGCAAGATGGATTTCCTTGGCACGTCCAAAATGCATGATGCCATCCATTGCAGCACGTACAGTACGTCCTTTATGAAGCACATCATCCACCAGCACAATAATCTTGTCTTTTACATCAATCCCTAATGGCTCAATGGTTTGACTTCTTTTCGACTCTTCATCATGCCATGGTAAAATATCAATAGCTACACATGGTACATTTGAGCCCTCGAAACTGTTAATCATTTCAGTCATTCTTCTGGCAAGAAATTCACCTCTTGTCTTGATACCTACAAGCACAAGATTTTCTGTTCCTTTGTTTTTTTCTATGATTTCATGCGCAAGACGAACCATTGAACGTCTCATTGCATTTGCATCCATGATTTCCTTCATCAATATCACCATACCTATTCTACCAAATCTAAAGACTTTGTGCTATAATAACAAGAAGAAAAAGGAGGAAATGACATGGAATTGTTCAGAACGATATATCCCTATACCGTATATCTTCTCTATGCAGCAGCTCTGATTGCCCTCATCACCATGTTTGCACTTCTGATAAAAACATTAGGTGCTCTGAAAGCTCTTAAACTGACACTGGCACCTGTAAACTCAATCACAACCCACATCAATGAAGTCATAGAAAAGAAAGACTACATCACAAAATACATCAAAGACAAAAACAACGAGTTGAAACAGTTCCTTAAGAAATTTGGATTATTTCTTACGGCATGGCACATTCTGTTCCCCAAAAAAGACAAAAGAAGACGCTAAGTCTTCTTTTAATTTATTTCCTTGTTCTGATTCATGAACTGATCCAGACCATCCACAAAATCATCCAGCATTTCGAATCCCTCAACCGGCATCAGATTGATGTTCAGTTTACGTGTCAGATCCATCATGGCAGATCCAACCAATGGATGACGCACAACAAGTCCTTTAGGAAGGCCTCGCTGCATAAACGCTTCAACCATCAAATCAATGCATTGAAACTGCAGATCGCCAAAAGGTTCAAATGGAACTGCAGCCAGCATTTGCTGATCCAAAACATTTGCCAGTGCAGCAAGATAGACAGGCGAGCTCAAATCTCCCTCTGATGCAAATACAATTGAATCTGTCACCTGAAGATCAAACTCCCAGATTTCATCAATGACTTCAAGTTCGGATAACTGATGCATCAATTCATCATCATCGATTTCCACTACATCATATTTTCTAGGACGGTAAGCAGTCTTTTTACTTGAACTGCTTTTCTTTTTTACATCATAGACAAAACGGCGTTTATTAAAATCCAGTTCGTGTCCTTCCCTCAAATACAAGCTCATTGCATCATGAAGTTCATGAATTAAATAATCAAGACGCTCTTCATCTATTTCATCTAAACCTGAAATAAAATGTCTTTTCTTCTGAGAAAGCATTACAGGAATCTCACGATCACTCAGACCTAACTGCTGACCCGCTTCTCGATAGGATTCACTTAAGTGAGCAGGATCATCAAAGATGACTTCGTAAAAATCATGTTCATAACGATGAAACAAATCCACACGTACATTGTCCATCGGCTTAAAATCATCTGAAATATCATAAAATGATTCAACACCATGATAGAAACGAATGCATTTTCTACCAGAATTCATTGTAAACAAACAATAAACATGCTGCGCAAAAGGAACTTTATCCAGTTCAAACACTTCATGTGCATCAAATAAATCCCACGGTTTTTCATGATACAGATCCACTGCAGCATCAATCAAACGCATTTTCTGTTCCATAAAATCACACTCCGTCCCCTATTTTATCAAGTTCATTCACAAATGAAAACAGAAAAATCATTTTCACTGTATCTATTAAATAGAAACAGTTGACACCCTACTGTATCTATGAGATAGTAACAGTGAAAGGAGGACAATGTATGAAGTTTCATATTGATACTGCAAGTGATATTCCCAATTACCTGCAGCTTGAACATCAAATCAAAACCGCTTGTCTTCAAAGAAAACTGAAACCCGGCGACCAGTTGCCCTCCATCCGAGCTTTAGCCAAAGAACTTTCTATTGCGATCATTACCATCAAACGCGCCTATGATGATCTGCAGGCTGAAGGCATCATCGAACTGAGACATGGCAAAGGATGTTTCATCAAAGAAATCAAAACATCCAGACTAACTCAACAAAATCAGATACTACTCAACAACAAAATCACAGAGCTAATTCACTATGCCAAAGACATTGGATGCACCGATGAGGAAATCACAAATGCCCTTATTGATGCAGCAAACAGAAACAAGGAGGATTCTTATGAACACTGAATATGCATGCAAAATCCATGATTTAAGAGTCATCTATGACCATTTTCGTTTAATGATTCATGACTTCAATATCCCTAAAGGATATGTCATGGGTCTGGTTGGTAAAAATGGTGCCGGTAAATCAACATTGATTCGTTCAATGCTGGAAATCATTCCAAGAAATACAGGTGATATCAATATTCTGGGATTAAATTTCAAAGATGATGCCATGGAAATTAAAAACAGAATTGGCTATGTAAATGATACATTCGTTTTTCCACCTGATGCCAATGCCAGAAAAATCGGTAAACAAATTGGTCAATTCTATAATCAATTTGATGAAGCTTTATATAGACAATTACTGCTGAAACATGACATTGATTTTAATCAATCCTTTAAACATTTCTCCAAAGGGATGTGTGCCAAATATTCCATCATCTTTGCGATTGCACATCATGCAGACTTTCTGATTCTTGATGAACCAACAGCCAATCTTGACCCTGTTGCACGCAGAGAACTAATGGATTTACTTTATGATTTAATGCAGGAAGAAGATAAAACCATTCTTTTCTCAACGCATATTACATCAGATCTGGACCAGATTGCCGACTACATCACATTGATTCAAGATGGTAAGATTGAATTCACATTATCTAAAGACGACCTGCAGAACATGCACCAGATTGTAACCATTGAAGGCAATATTCCACAGGAAATGAAGTCTAGTCTTATGGGCATCAAAATAACATCAGATGGCTGCACTGC
>JAZRUQ010000106.1:0-5526 GCA_045652605.1 Erysipelotrichaceae bacterium | reverse complement strand
AACTCTTGCCTTAGTTCGTCAACCACGATTACTCTTTCTTTCGTTGTCGGTCCTGTCTTTCCTCGACTAAGGCTTTCAATTTTTTTAAGTATGCATTCTCCGCTTCAAGATATTCTAATCTTTCTTCATAATATTTTACTTTTTCTTCTGGAGTCATCTGATCCAATGGCTTCTGTACTTTAGGTTTTCTACTCATTTTTGGCCTACCTCTTTTTAGAGATTGTAAGCCTTCGATACCTTCTTGTCTATAAATCTTATGCCACTTATTGAGTAACTCAGATTGTATGCCTGCTGAAGATGCAACCGAATTGTAACTTTCTCCATTTTCAATACGGACAAATAATTCTATTCTATCTTCTACAGGAATTGTAGGTCTGTTATGATCCAACCCGACTTCTCCTAAAGAATCATATATATATCCCCATTGCCTTACTTGACTAAGAAAAGTGCTGCGATTTATTCCTGGTGGTGCTTTAATGTGAATGCCTTTTTTGTGTTTCATAACACAATCTAACTTGAATTCTTTAGTGTATTTCATAATAAAAAGTGAACCTCCTAAAGTTGGTCCAACTTTAAGGGTTCACTTCATTTTTGCGCTTTTTTAAATAATCAGTGAAGTGACATAATAAATAAGGATAGCGATGACAAATCCTCCCAGTACATCGGTTGGATAATGAGCGCCTAAGTACATCCTGGAAAAGGCAATCATCGAAGCCAGCACCAGTAAAATCACACCTAAAGCCGGTACATGAGACAAAAAGATAAATGCAGTCATAAATGTAATGCAGGTATGTCCTGATGGGAAAGAACGGTCTTTTGGACGTTTTCCCACGGGGATGATTTCAGGACAGGCTTCAAATGGACGCTGTCTTCTGCATCCTTTCTTTAAGAGCACATGAACGACAAGAGCTTGGATTACTAATGAAGACCACAACTGAATACGACATGCATTTCCAATAGGAAGCAGCGTTAAAAGAGCACAGACAGGAAACCACATTTTGGAATAACCAATTTTCGTGATGAACCACCAGAATTTATTCCCGGTTTCTGTACGGTGTTTCTGCAGCCATAATAAGATGTTGTGTTCAAGATTGTTCATGGTGTGCTCCTTTTTTGATATTTTAACAGAAAAAAGAAAACCGGTCAAAATGACCGGTTTGAGATTACATCATGAAATAAACGATGAAAATCAGATCCAGAAGGTAGACAACAGGCTGGATTTCCTTTGCCTTTCCGCCTGCCAGTTTTGCAACAGTATAAGCGATAAATCCAAAGGCGATACCATCAGAGATAGAATATCCCAGAACCATGATGATGACAGTCAAGAAAGCAGGAACTGCAGTTGTGAAATCAGGCCAGTCAATTTCTTTCAGCTGCTGAGCCATCAAAACACCAACGACAATCAATGCAGGTGCAGTGACCTGAGATGTAACAACGGACAAAACAGGATAGAAGAACACAGCCATAAGGAAGCATACACCTGTAGTTACTGCAGTCAGACCAGTACGTCCACCAGCAGCTACACCAGAACCGGATTCTACAAATGAAGTAACTGTTGAAGTCCCTAATGCAGCACCAACCACTGTACCAACTGAGTCTGCCAGAAGAGCTTTTTCAATATTTTCCATTTCGCCCTTTTCATTGACAAGACCAATGTTGTTTCCAACTGCAACCAATGTTCCAGCTGTATCAAAGAAGTCAACAAACAGGAAGCTGAACAGAACCAGAGGCAGTGATGGCTGAGACAGCATGTCACTGAATCCTTTTGTGAATGCACCAACTGTGCTGAAATCCATGTCAATTGAAACAATACCTGTAGGCAGTGCAGGAAGAGCTGCACAGATCCCTTCAAGCCCAAGCATTCTCATCACAATACCGATTGCAGTTGTCAGGATGATACCGATGAAGACAGCACCATTGACATTTTTAGCCATCAATACGATAGTCAGAAGCAGACCAAGGATTGCCAGTAAAACAGCAGGGTCTTTGAAATTGCCCAATGCAACCAGTGTACTTGCATCAGCAACAACAATACCACCGTTGACAAAACCGATAAACGCAATAAAGAAACCAATACCAGCACCAATAGCCAGCTTCATGTTTTTAGGGATTGCATTGATGATCATCTTGCGAAGACCAGTCACAGAAATCACCACAAACAACAATCCTGATACAAAGACAGTTGCCAGTGCAGCTTCCCAGCTGTAGCCGTAAGTCAGGCAGACTGTGTAAGTGAACAGTGCATTAACACCCATACCTGGAGCCAATGCTACAGGATAGTTAGACAGAACACCCATCAGAATAGAAGCGAACCCTGAAGAAAGCGCAGTAGCCATAAAGACTGATTGCATGGACATTCCAGTTGCGCTCAGCATGCCTGGATTTACTGCCAGAATGTATGCCATCGCAAGGAATGTAGTCAAACCTGCAATAATTTCAGTTTTGACATTGGTGTTTTTTTTGGATAGATTGAAGATTTTTTCTAACATAAAACTTTTCCCCCTTATCCGCAAATCAATCACTGATTTACAGATGTTTCAATTATACCTGAAAACATAAAGGTTTCAATATAGTTCGTAGATAAAAACAGTGCTGAGTGAGATGATACAGTGCTATAATCATGATAGAGGATAAGATGATGCAAGTTGATATTCGTACAATAATTAAACAGATGATGACACTATACAATGTAGACGTGACTGAAATTGAATTTCCTTATGATCAATTGGTAGATACAGATTATTTCAGATTGCGCAGGGATTTTAATCTTGGTGTTGATGATATCTTTAAAAACAGTAAAACTTTTTTTAAGGGACTTCATCTGCACCATATGACCATCATAGAAGATATTCTTGGAATATGTCATCTTGTCTTTCTTTTACCCGATACACTCAACTGCATGATGATTGGTCCATACCGTGCAGAAGAACTGGATAAGAAAGTGGCAGAAAGACTGCATCTTACTGCCAATCAGACCAAGGAATTAAAAGAAGTCTTGATGATGGTCCCTGTTGTAAGTGACAATGTGATGGATTTGACCTTGATCCCCGTCATTTCTACAATCTTTGATAAAGAAAAAATTGAGATTCATCATTTTTATGAAGAACTTCCAAAAATCTTTTTACCGGATCAAGAATTGTTTTATACAAAAGAGATGGGTGTTGAAGAAAAAATGCAGCATCTTCAGGAGCGTTATCTTGAAGAAAATGAAGTTCTCTCTGCAGTAAGCAAGGGAGATGCAACAAAGGCCTTTGAACATTTATGGAAAATGGGAAGCAAGGATGTTGTACAGCGTTTTGCGACTTCACTGAGATCTCAGAAAAACAGTCTGATTATTTTCAATTCACTGCTTAGAAAAGCCATCGAAAGATCAGGAGTTCATCCTTATTATATAGATGAGATCAGTACACGCTTTTCCAATATGATTGAAATGGTCATGGATGAACAAGAATATTTCATGATGATGAAGATGCTGATTACTGAGTATTCAGATTATGTGCTGAAATATGGAGGGAACCATTACAGTCCATTGGTGCAGAAAATAGTGAATGTGGTCAATGCAGAAATATCACGACCGATTTCATTAAATGATATCGCAAATAAAACGAATATGAATGCCAGTTATCTATCCAGTCTGTTTAAACGTGAGACGGGGATGACATTGACCAATTTCATTAATCAACAGAAAATGCGTCATGCTTGTGAGTATTTAAAAGGAACACAGTTAAGTATTGCTCAAGTTTCAGAAAGAGTAGGAATTGAGGATGTGAATTACTTTTCCAGAGTGTTCAAGAAACAGCTGGGTGTTTCACCTTCTGAATACAGGAAACAATAACCAAAAAAATATCCTAAATAAACAATAAAAAGTCCAGAAAACAAAAGGGATTTCATACTATAATCGAAGTGTGAAACCCCTTTCACTTTTTTAGTCGTGAAAGTGGATATCTTATTGTTTGGGAGGAATTATTGTGAACAAAAAGATTCAAAAGTTCCTGAATCTCTTTGGTGGAGAAAACAACATCACTAAAGTAGATTACAGTGACAACCACCTGTATGTGACATGCAATGTCAACAAAGTCGATCTGGAAAATCTGAGAAAATTCAAAGGTGTTGTCGATGTCAATCTGACAGACAAATGTGAAGTGACATTTAAGGGAAATGCATTGGAACATTATGACAAATTTGAGGTTTTACCAAAATCAAAACGTGTTAAACCATTAAGCAAGGATACATACATCACTGCAAAGACATGGCAGATTGCCCTGTTCTCCATGAACAACGCATCAACGAACTGCTACATGCTGCTGATGAACTATGTCAGCTACTATGCTGTAGGTATCGCAGGTCTTTTGACTACAGTTGTTGGTTTCCTGTTGACTGCAATGCGTATCTGGGATGGTGTGACTGACCCAATCATTGGATTCTTGATTGACAAGACAGATGGAAAGTTCGGTAAGTTCCGTCCATTTATCATTCTTGGTAACATTATTCTGGCTGTGATGTCTTGGGTAATCTATCGCACAACTCATCTGGTTCCAGAACAGTTCAGATTAGTTTATTTTATTGGATGCTACCTGATTTATATTATTGGTTATACATTCCAGACTGCATGTACAAAAGCTGGTCAGACTTGTATCACAAACAATCCAACTCAGCGTCCTGTTTTCTCTATGTTTGACTCTATCTTTACAATGGTTGTCTACATGGGCGGTATGGTTGTTGCATCAAGCGTATTGATTCCTATGCATGGTGGTTATACACAGGCATTCTTTGATCAGTTCCATCTGATTATGGTCGTTCTTTCTGCAATTCTGATGGTTCTGGCTGTGATTGGTATCTGGTCACATGACAGAACTGAATTCTTTGGTACTGGCAATCAGGGTCCTAAAGTTGAATTCAAGGATTACTGGAGTGTTATCAAGTCAAATCGTGCAATGCAGATGCTGGTGGTTTCTGCCTCTACAGACAAACTGGCTGCAACTGTTCGTCAGAACACAATCCTGACTACTATTTTCTTTGGTATTCTGGTTGGCGACTATGCACTCTCTGGTACACTTTCTGCAGTGATCATGCTTCCAGGTATCGTTGTGAGCTTGTGGGGATTGAACCTGGCTCGTAAAGTGGGTATGAAGAAGGTTATGGTATGGTCAAGCTGGTGCGGTATTATTGGATGCTTCATGATGCTGGCTTGGGTACTGATGGTGGATATGACTCAGCTGTCTTTGACAAACTTTGGCTTTGTTACAATTTCTTACTTTATCATTCAGATTGTTTATCAGGCACTGGGTGGAATTTCAACAAATATCGTTATTCCTATGATTGCAGACTGCACAGACTACGAAACTTACAAGACTGGCAAATATGTTCCAGGTATGATGGGTACATTGTTCTCATTTGTAGATAAACTGATTTCATCACTGGCTACATCAGTTGTATCTTTGGCTGTTGCGGCAATCGGTTATACAACAACACTGCCTCAGATTGGGGAAGCTGTTACTCCACAGCTGGTTTGGATTTACATCATTC
>JAZRUQ010000105.1:0-6783 GCA_045652605.1 Erysipelotrichaceae bacterium | reverse complement strand
GTGTACTGCTTGAAGCTAAAATGTGCAGAATCGGTGTAGAACAGGTACAGAACCTGCATATGGCCATGTCCTTTGATCCTTACAAGTTCCTGTTTGCGATCGAACCGGATAAAATGAGTGCACTTGAAGAAGAATTCAAGAAACCTTTTGAAGATGAACTCAGCATGGTCTTATCAACTCCATACTATATGGAAGTCATGAACAAAGGAATTTCAAAAGGAAAGACTCTGCACAAACTGCTGGACATTCTGCATTTAAAACCAGAAAATCTGATGGCCTTCGGTGATGGCCAGAATGACCTGGAAATGCTGAAAATGGCTGGTACATCTATCTGCATGGGCAATGGCGATCCACTATGCAAAGAGGTCGCAGACTTTGTCACACTCAGAAATGATGAAGATGGTATCGCTCATGCCATTGAACACTTCAAAAAAGAAGGACTTCTATAATCTGTCAGAAATGACAGATTTTTTATTTTTACGTGAGGTTTTTACGGTTTTCAGTGAATAACAGAAGTGTAGACCAACTACTGGAAAGCGAGAAATCTTATGAACAATGATTTACCGTATGCACCTACCAATGATGTCATTTTCAAAGCCATGTTTGGCCATCACACTGATCCTGATCTTCTTCTGTTGAAAGACTTTCTGTTCGCATTAACAGGCATTTATCCCGACACGATTCTTTATGAAGATCGTGAAATCAACACAGATTACCCTGATACAAAAGACATACGTCTGGATATCAGAGTGCTTGTCAATGGCGAAATCTATTCCAACATAGAAATGCAGATGTTCAGATGCAATGACGAAGCTGCACGCTCTCTTGCCTATCTCTGCATGTCCATTACTGACAAGATCGAAAAAGGAAAACCCTACAGTCAGATGATTCCTGTTCATCAGATTTTTATTCTGGACTATATTTTATTCCCTGATATCCCTGAAGGCGTTCATACATTTATGATGTCAGACACCAGAAACCACACCCCCTTGACTGACAAAGGAATCATTACTATGATGGAGATACCAAAGCTGATCAGTCAAATGACAGATTTTGAACATATGACCCATCTTCAGGCATGGGCTTATTTCCTTAAAAACGGAAACAGAATCGATGATGAAATCATTCATCACTTGACTTCAAACAGACATTTTCATCAAGCAATGGAGGTTGTAAAAATGGTCAACAACGACAAAAAATTGAAAGATGCTGCATTTGCACGCATGCGTCATGACATGGACAAAGCACAGGCTCAATATGAAGGACGAATGGAAGGAAGAGCGCAAGGAAGAATTGAGGGAAGAGCCGAAGGAAGAGTTGAAGGAAGAGTTGAAGGAAAAAGTGAAGGATTCCGTATGGCATCTTCCATCATGTCTTATTTACGCAATCATGTCAGTGCTGAAGAAATCATGTCGAAGACAGGTGCATCAATGGAAGAAATCATAGCTATTCAAAACATCTTCAATGCCCCCGTACTTACTGTTGAAGAAAAGACATGCGATACATTCGGCAAAAATAAAAACTGAACTTATAAAAAGGAGTTATCATTGATAACTCCTTATTTCATAATTTCTTCAATTTCTTCAACTGTTTTTGGTGTACAGCTCAAGTTTCTGCATCCATCTTCAGTGACCAGAAGATCATCTTCAATACGAATACCGATGTTTTCTTCTGCGATATACAGACCTGGTTCATTGGTAATCACATGACCTGGTGCTAAAACACTGTCCATCAATGTGACATCATGTGTATCCAGCCCTAAATGATGAGCAACACCATGATAATAATATTCTGACACTGGACCATTCAATCCAAGCTTAGGCAATTCAGCAGCGTAATGGTCAATGACCATCTGATTGAGCTGACGTGTTGTGATGCCTGGTCTGCAGTTTTCTTCTACAATCTGCTGAGCTTTCAGAACACATTCATAGATGGCCTTTTGGCGTTCAGTAAACTTGCCATTGACTGGGAATGTACGGCTGACATCAGCACAGTAATAGCCATATGTCGCACCTAAATCACACAAAAACAGATCACCATCATGACAGAAATCCGTATTTTCTCCATAATGCAATACAGTTGCGTTTTTACCGCTTGCCGCAATTGTAGAGAATGCAGTATGCTTGCACCCCTGCTTCATCAGTTCCAACATGAATACGCCTTCCATTTCCATTTCACGCTTGCCCGGTGCCATCGCCTTCATCATTGCCTTGACACCCTCTGCTGTGATTTCATTGGCTCTGACAATATGACTGACTTCTGTTTCATCCTTGACCATGCGCATTGCAGTGAGAAATGGGAACACATCTTTCATATTCCATGTTGGATATTTGTTTTGAACCAGTTTCGCAAAATCCATTGCAGGTGAATCCATCTGTGTGCTTGTATAACGCCACGCATCTACATATACCGTAAATTCAGGCAGTGTGCGTTTCCAGTTGTACAAAGATGCAACTGCATCTTCAAAATCGCCATAATCGCGAATCTGATCCGCCCCAGAAATCTTTTTTGCATCTTCTGCACTCATTCTGCCACCAACCCATTTAGCCATCACAGGGTCATAAGGCTGAATGTACAGAGTTGAATTGATCGAACCATTGTGTTTTGTAATCTGAAGAATCATCTCTTCACGATCCAGACCAGTCAGATAATAAAAGTTCTTGTCCACAGTAAATGGATAACCTTCATCTGCTGATTTCATGACAGACTTTCCTGAGAAAATAAATACCGAACATTCATCAGTCAGCTGTTTCATCAAATTTAAACGACGCGTTTTATACATCATAACCTCTTTCTAATCCAGTTCTTTTGGATAATACATTTTGTCATCTTTTTTATCTTCTGCATTCAACAGAGCAGATACAATTGTTGAACACTTGGAAAGTTCCCGGATTTGACCATCTGAGCACAGCACATACACAAAGTTTTCTGTACTTTTGTGATATGGTACATATGGTTTTTGGGATGCCGTATCCTGAAGCAGATAATAACGCACGTCCAGATGAGCATCTTCCACTTTCTTCTGCATCAGCCCCACATCATCAACACTGTTGACATTCTTGTAGCCAAACAGATTACGGTTGACTAAACGGCTTGCCAGATCGCTTAAGATTGCATCATCAGACTGTACAAACAGGCCCATGCCATAATTGCAGGCAGATTCGTCCAGCTGATAATGTGCTTCGAGTGAAATATTCTGATTCAGCATAAACGAATCAATCGGTTCAAAAATCGATGAATGACCGCTTTCCAGCAAATCACGATATCGTCTGAACATCGCATGCAGAATCGCTTCATAACTGCGTGCTACAGGATGATAATAGACCTGCCAGTACATATGATAGCGAGCCATGATGTAATCCTCTACCGCATGAATACCGCTTTCTTTAACCGTCAGTTTCCCATCACGAATCAGCAGTGTACGCAGAATTCGTGCCATATCAAATTCACCATAGGTAGCTCCACTGAAATAAGCATCACGCAATAAATAATCCATACGATCGGCATCCAGCTGACCACTGACCATCTGAGAGAGAATTCTGTTAGGATGCGTCTTGTCAATGACAGAGGCCACATCTTTTGCCAAAGTTGGCGATGCACTAGACAAAACACGATGAATCTCACTGTCCTCCAACAGGATGCGGTTGGTAATTTCTTCATGTGACACGCCTGTCACAGCCTCAAAGGAGTGAGAATATGGACCATGTCCCAAATCATGCAGCAGCCCTGCCAACATGACTGTCAGCCGTTCATATTCACTTAACGCTTTCTGAATCTCACGGTTTTCACACACCAGCTGACGCACAATTTCATACACTCCCAATGAATGAGAAAAACGACTGTGTTCTGCCGTATGATACACAATAAAAGCTCCACCCAGCTGACGAATTCTTCTTAGACGCTGAAACTCTCTGGCATTGATGCAATCCCAGATAATTTTGTATTCCACCTTTACATAAGAGTGGATTGGATCACGAAACACTTTGATTTCATTCATCTTTTCAAACATGAGTCATCACCTCTTTTTTTATTATACATGATTTCAATTCTCACGGATACGGATCTCATCTTCATCATGAAGATGACCACAGATCAAAGACGATTCAGGATCATGCTTTTTCATGTTGATATGAATCTGTTTTTCATCATAGTTGGCATAACAATAACGACAGCCATGACTGCAGCAGTTGTAGGCACCAAGATCGACTGTGCTGATGCATTCGCATTCATCACGCTGACCCCTTTTCCACTTTTTCATCTTTTTAGTAAGAAAATAGGCGGTTTCTGTGCTCATACATGGTAGATTCTCAACACCGAATTCTCTTAAATCAACCTCTTCTGCACAGGTCTGTACTTTTATATTGTGCTGTTGAGCAGTTTTTGAGAAATGTGCTGCCAGTTCACGCATTTCAATCAAAGAAGGTTCACGATACTGATATTTCTTCTGATTCAGTACGGTGTTCTTTTTTAAATCCAGAAAGGAAATGATGATGGTTTCTGTGTATCCATTTAATTGCGAACACATCCTTTCAAACATCATCTTGTGATAGTCCACAGTATACACAGGTGAAATCAGAATCGGATCATACCGCAGCATCACATGATCTTTTCCTATCTGATTTGAAAGTTCTTTGATTGCCTCTATCACAAGGCGCTTATCAGGCACTCCTGGCTCCATTTCTTCCTTATAAGGTGTCAATGTCACCTGAAACAACATTGGCCAGGGAATACGCTTTAAAACGCCTAAGGCAGGGATTGGATTTTTCGTACAGAAAACGATGCCATCCACATTCTCAAACATCACACGATGCACAATCTTTGGATAGAATGGATTGCGTACATCGGCATAACCGATATCAATGCGATTGATAAGCCACGGCATGAAATAACCGCACACATCACAACGACCACTTGCGTTTAAAATCATGATTTCACCCCCTCAAATTATGACACACATAAAAATGAAAAGGAACGATTTCTCGCTCCCTTATTCAAAGACATATTGTTCAGTCAACGCAATGACTTCATTGCGCACTCTTTCTTTCAGTGCTTCATCATTTGGATTTTTCAGCACTTCCGCAATCCACTTGGCAATCTGTATAAATTCAGCTTCTTTGTAGCCCTTTGTGGTCATCGCCGCAGTACCCAGACGAATACCTGATGTCACCATTGGACGTTCTGTATCAAATGGAATTGCATTCTTGTTGCAGGTAATGTTGACTTCATCCAGAAGTTTTTCAGCTTCTTTTCCGCTCATGCCGATTGAACCTTTGACATCCACCATAAGCAGATGATTATCTGTGCCACCTGCAACCAGTCTAAATCCCTGACGCTTAAGCTCATCACCTAAAGCTTTGCAGTTACTGATAACCTGAGCTGCATATTCCTTAAATTCAGGCTGCAGTGCTTCATGGAAGCAGACTGCCTTAGCTGCAATAACGTGCATCAATGGACCACCCTGCATACCAGGGAAAATACGCTTATCCAGATCTTTCGCATACTGCCCCTTGCATAAAACAGCACCGCCGCGAGGACCTCTGAGTGTCTTATGGGTAGTCGTTGTGACAAAGTCAGCCACCTCACATGGATTCGGATGCAGACCTGCTGCAACAAGACCTGCGATATGCGCCATATCCACCATCAGATAAGCACCCACCTCATCAGCAATTTCTCTGAACTTCTTAAAATCAATCGTGCGGCTGTAGGCACTTGCCCCCGCCACAATCAATTTAGGCTTGACTTCCAGTGCACGCTGACGGATTTCTTCATAATCCAGCATTTCAGTGTCCTTGTTGACTCCATAGCTATGGAATTCATACAGTGAACCTGAGAAGTTCAGCGGATGACCATGAGTCAGATGTCCGCCGGCATTCAAGTCCATTCCTAAAACTTTATCACCCGGCTCTAGAATAGTCAGATACACTGCCATATTGGCCTGTGATCCTGCATGCGGCTGTACATTGGCGTGTTCTGCACCAAACAGCTGGCACATTCTTTCTCTGGCCAGATTTTCAGCACCATCAATCACATGACAGCCACCATAGTAACGCTTGGAAGGATACCCTTCTGCGTATTTGTTGGTTAAAACGGATCCAGCTGCTTCACGTACATCTTTCGAAACAAAGTTTTCTGACGCGATCAGTTCGATGTTGTGACGCTGACGCAGCTCTTCATTTCTGATAATCTCCTGAATCATTGTATCCTTCATAAAAGTTCTCCCCTTATCGATTTTTATCGATGTTCATCATTTTTTCAATGCGGCGCATGTGTCGTTCATCATTGGAGAACGGTGTTTCAAGCCATACTTTGGCAATCTGAAGCATCAATTCTTCCGAAATTACACGGCCACCCATCGCCAGCATATTGGAATCATTGTGTTCACGTGTTGCCTGCGCTGAGAATAAATCAGAGCACAACGCACAGCGAATGCCTTCTACCTTGTTGGCAACAATGCTGACACCAATACCTGTACCACAAATCACAATACCACGATCTGCTTCTTTATTAGATACAGCCTTTGCACATGGATATGCCATGTCTGGATAATCCACTGATGCTGCACTGTGACAGCCAAAATCTGTGACTTCATACCCTTCTGATACCAGAACGGCTTTCAGTTTTTCTTTATAATCAAATCCTCCGTGGTCACACGCTAACGCTACTTTCATCATTCTTTGATTCCCTCCATAATTTCTTCCAGTGAAACTGCACCTTCTCGCAAGATCTTAAATGGTCTGCATGTCACATCGACAATTGTACTTGCCACACCTGATCCGCACTCGC